>NZ_JBNGCU010000018.1:0-25363 GCF_049974945.1 Methanocrinis sp.
CCCTGGTTCTCCACAGCCTCCACCAGCTTCTCGGAGGCGTACTGGTTGAGGAATACCCGGCCCACCTTGATGTCGCCGTAGTCCTTCAGGATGTCTCTGATCTCCTCCAGGTCGATCTGAAACTCCTTTCGGAGCATGTTGGGCCCATCAACCAAGAGGCCGATCCTCTTCCTTCCCTTCTCCTTCTTGGAGCCCAGATACTTCATTATGTGTTCGAAGCGTATCGGCATCAGATCACTGGTCCATCTCGCTTGCACTGTGTTTTCCGCGTCCATCTGATATAATTTTCCATCTTATTTCGATGAGAGAGGGCATAAGATCAAGTCAGAAGGTCAGATCCTGAGTCGGGCGCGGGTTTAGAATCGGATAGAAGAGAGTCAGGGATAAGGCAAAGGAGCGGGATAAAGGTTCCCGCTCAGAGGTTGAATATCCTTTTGGCGTTTGCGGTGGTGGCTTTTGCCACCTCTTCAGGTGGAAGGTCTTTGATCTTGGCGATCAGGTTAAGGGACTCAAGAACGTATGCAGGCTCGTTTCTCCCCTTTTTTGGAGAGAGAAAGGGGCTGTCGGTCTCGATCAAGAGCAGGTCCAGAGGAACCTGTCTTGCCAGAACCTGGTGCTGGGCGGACTTGCAGACGACGGTGGCGAGGGAGATGTAAAATCCGCGGTCTACGGCCTCTCTCATCGTCCCCACCGTCCCGCTGTAGCAGTGGAAGACGACCTTGTTCAGGTCTTTGACCATATCGAAGGCCTCGTCCTCGGCGAGGCGGGCGTGGATCACCTGGGGCAGGTCCAGCTCTTTCGCCAGGCCGACGACCTTTCGAAAGACCTCTCGCTGCCGGTCCCTCCCCTTCTGGTCGGGGCAGCGGTAGTAGTCGAGGCCCGCCTCGCCCACGCCTACGATCTCCTTGGCGTGAGATCGGATCTGGTCGAGGGTCGCCTCCACATCCTCGTCGGTAGTCTCGGAAAGGCCGTTCGGGTTGAGGCCCAGGGTCGCGAAAACGAAGTCATACTTTCGGGCGAGCTCGAGGCTCTTCCTGTTGGTCTTGAGGTCGATCCCGGAGTTGATCATGGTGGTCACCCCGGCACCAAGGGCCCTTTTGATCACCTCGTCTCTATCCTTGTTGAAGTTCTTGAAGTCGAGGTGGCAGTGGGTGTCTACCACCTCGTATTTTGTTCCGCTCAACTTGCTTCTTCCTCCAAAAGCATCAGTCTATTTATGGCGTTGATCAGCGCCTCCACCGAGGCCATCACTATGTCCTCTCTTGCGGACCGGGCCGTCACCTTCCTTCCGAGGCGGCTGTTCTCGACCCCGATCACCACCTCGGCGAGGGCGTCAGACCCTCCGGTTATGGCCTCGATCCGGAAGTCGCTTACCTTGACGGCGGTCTCGTCTCCCAGGATCCCCCGGACGGCCCTGAGGGCGGCGTCTACGGGACCGACGCCGATGTCGGCGAGGACCCTCTCTTCGCCCCTGACCGTGGCCCTGACCGTGGCCGTCGAGGTGAGGGTGTTTCCGGTCATCACCGCCAGCTCCTTCAGGATTACGGCCTGCTTCTCCTTGGCCAGCTCTCCGATGACCACCTCGGCTATGGTCTGAAGGTCGGCGTTGGTCACGCACTTCCCCTTATCTCCCAGATCTTTCACCCTCTCCAGGATCTCCTGGAGCTGGCTCTCGTTGGGTCCGTACCCCATCTCCTCCAGGGACTGCTTGACGGCATGCCTTCCCGTGTGCTTTCCGAGGACGATCCTCCTCCGGTGACCCACCATCTCCGGCGTCATTATCCCCGGCTCGAAGGTGTCGGTCCGCTCCAGGACGCCGTGGCTGTGGATACCGCTCTCGTGAGAGAAGGCGTTCTCGCCGACGATGGGGGCAGTCCGTGAGATCCTCACCTCCGAGAGCCGCTCGACGAGCTTTGCGGTCTCCACCAGGTAGGGGGTCTTGATGGAGGTCTCCGCCCCGTAGATGGAGTGGAGGCACATCGCCGTCTCGGCGAGGTTTGCATTTCCCGCCCTCTCCCCGAGGCCGTTGGCCGCCACCTGGACCTCCCTCGCCCCCGCCTCAAAGGCGGCGAGGCTGTTGGCGACGGCGAGGCCGAAGTCGTTGTGACAGTGGACGTCTACGACCATATTCTTAGTCGAATCGCAGATCTCCTTCACCATCTGGTAGAAGGTGGTCGGAATCGCCACCCCTACGGTGTCGGGGATGTTTATGATGTCGCAGCCGGCATCCTCCACTCCTCCGAAGATCTCCTTGAGGAAGGGGAGGGGCGTTCTTGTGGCGTCCATCGCCGAGAAGAGGCAGACCCTCCCGTGATCCTTGACGTACTCCACTGCTCCCATTGACTGCTCGACGATCTCCGCGCGGCTCTTTTTGATGGTGTGCTGGATCTGGATATCCGAGGTCGAGACGAAGACGTGGACCATGTCCACGTCGGCGTCAAGGGAGGCGTCGATATCCTTTCTTATGATCCTTGAGAGGCCGCAGACGGAGGCTTCAAGTCCCTCGGCCGCGATCTTCTTCACCGCCTCGAAATCGCCTCGAGAGGATACTGGAAAACCGGCCTCGATGACGTTCACGCCGAGCTTGTCGAGCTGCCGAGCGATAATGATCTTCTCCTCCGGGGTCAGGGAGACGCCGGGGGTCTGTTCACCATCCCGGAGGGTGGTGTCGAAAAACCGAACTTTTTCTCCACGCAGCGCTTCGATGTTATAGAAAACGATCCCGCGCAGATTGCTCTTGCGTCATAAGACCTGAGATGTAGCTGGCCCTATAAAACTTTTTGCCAGAAAGGAATCCCCTCGCCCACCCCTACAGGGCGGGCGACGGATCCCCAGAACCGCGCCCAAGGTGGTTCTCTTACTCGGAAAAATGAATTTCAGCTCTGCGCGTCTGGCTCGGAAGCTTCGGCCGGAGTCTCAGTCTCCTCTGCCTCCTCCGCCTCGGACTTGGACGGAGGGGATACCAGCTGCGAGGTGACGGTGGGGGTGAGCTTGTGGCTCTCGATGTACCGAACTTCCTTGAGCTCGAGGAGCCTCATCGCCATCTCGGCGACGCCCCGCCTTATCATCGGCCACTCCTTGTAGTAGCTCATCTCCCAGGGGGATTCGATCTCGGCGACGTCGTCCTCCAGAATTTCGGCCTTGAGGTCGATCTTGGCGAAGATCCTGATCAGGCTCTCCAGCTTCTCCTGCCGGTCCTCGATCCTCTCGACGATGGTGTAGTCGAACTTGACCGTTTTATCGGCGAGGGCGTGGTTGTAGTCGATCCTCGCCTTCCTCCCGATGATCCGGGTCAGGGTTCCCATCTTGCCGTCTACAGAGACCCGCATCCCGATCTCGGGCCTCTCCTTCTTGAACTTGGTGAGGGGTATCAGCTCGACGTTCTCTGGGTCGCGAACTCCGTAGGCCTCCTCGGGGGGTACCTCCACGCTTCCCGAGCTTCCGATCTCCTTTCCCATCAGCTCGTCTTTGAAGCCCTCCACCACGTCTCCGGACCCCACCACGATCAGGGCTGGAGCGTACTCGACCCCGTCCTCGTAGATGTCATTGTTCATCGCCACATCCCGGTTCGTGGTGGATATAACCTGGCCGTCGACGCTCTCGGTGTAATCTACCTTGATGAAATCGCCATCTTTTACCGTCATATTGAACTCCGTCCTTGGAAGGATAACTAGCTCTGCAGCCTTTTCGCTTCTATATTAAGTAGTCTGCTATCTTCTCGGTGATCGGCTGCTCGCAGTAGACGCACCTGAGGGCCACAGGGTTTTTGCTCTTGACCAGGAGCTGGGACTTGATCGGCTCGTTGGTGTTGGATATGCAGGAGGGGTTGGGGCACCTCAAGACGCCCACGATCAGGTCCGGCATGTCGACGGTATACTTCTCGACGACCCGGCGGCCCCTGATGATGTTGATCGTCGCCCCCGGGGCGATGAGGGAGATCTTGTTCACTTCATCCTCTTCCAGCTCGCGGTCCTCCACCTTGACGATGTCCTTTTTGCCCGACCTCCGGCTGGAGACGTTCATGAGGACGCTTATCGTCGCCTCGGTCGTCTTATCGATTCCCAGGATCTTGAGGACGTTGAGGGCCTGGCCCGCCGGTATGTGGTCGATGACCGTCCCGTTGCCGATGGGGGTGACCCTCATGGCAATCTCATCGAGCTTCGTCTCCATCTCAGTCAAGCCTATCACCTATCAGCATCTTGAGAAGGGCCATCCTCACCGGCACGCCGTAGAAGGACTGCTTGAAGTAGAGGGCGTGGCGGGTATCGTCCACCTCGGGCGCGATCTCTTCCACCCTGGGGAGCGGGTGCATGATGATGAGCCCCTCCTGGACCCCCGCCAGGCTCTCAGGCCCGATCCGATAGCTTTTGGCCACCTTCGTGTACTCGTAGGGGTCGGGGAACCTCTCCCTCTGGATCCGAGTGACGTAGAGTACGTCCACGTCTCTGATCACCGAGTCGAGATCGTGGGTCTCGCGGACCCTCGTCCCCTTCCCCGCCAGGTCCGCCTTGATCGGCGCGGGCATCTCCAGGCTTGGAGGCGAGACCAGGGTTATCTCCGCACCGTAGAGGGCGAGGGCGTAGGCGAGGGAGTGAACGGTCCTTCCGTACTTCAGGTCGCCGACGAGGGCGATCTTGAGGTCCTCTAGGCTGCTCTCCTTTCTTATGGTGTAGAGATCGAGGAGGGTCTGGGTCGGGTGGTGGCCAGCACCGTCCCCGGCGTTGAGGACCGGGACCGGCGAGAACTGGGACGCGAGGCGGGCCGAGCCCTCCTTGGGGTGGCGGATGACCAGGGCGTCGGCGTAGGCCCCGATCACCCTGATGGTATCGGCCAGGGACTCTCCCTTGGCGATGGCCGACCCCTCGGCGGGTCCGAGGTTGAGGGTCTTTCCGCCCAGGCGCATCATCGCCGTCTCGAAGGAGAGCCTCGTCCTGGTGCTCGGCTCGAAGAAGAGGAGGGCCAGGATCTTTCCCGAGAGGGCATCGCACCTCCCGCCCCGGGCGTAGGGCTCCAGGGACTCGGCCAGGTCGAGGACGGAGTCGATCTCCTCGCGCGAGAAATCCCGCATGGAGAGGACGTGCCTCTTTCCGAACATGCTCCGACCTTCCGAAGCTTTGGAATATAACGCTTCTGATCAGAAGAACTTGGAGGCGAGGGTCGATCTCGTCTCGCACGTCTCGGTGACGGGACACCGCTCGCAAGGAGCCTCCCGGGGTCGGTCGGGGAGCTTTCCACCGTTGATCAGCCTCACCCGGTCCCTGATCCGGAGGACCCTCCTCCGGTCGGAGCTTCTGACCTCCACCTCCCGGACCTCCCCGGCCCAGGGGTACTCGACGATCCCCGAACCGACCCTCTGATCCAGCTGATCCTCCAGGAGCATGGCGTACCCTGCGAGCCGGAGCCGGTCGCTCCTCCAGACCCCGGTCTCCGGAGGGCTACCCGTCTTTATGATCGAGGGAATCTGGACAGTGCCTTTCGTGCCACCGTCTCCAGCCCTTGAGACGATCCGGTCTATCCTCCCGGAGAGGCCGAGCCGATCGGACCGGAGCTCCACCTCCACCTCGCTGGGGGTCAAAAGCACGAGCTTCGGCGAAAGATTGGTTGCTATCTCGGGCAGGGTCTCGCGGATCTCCACGGCGGCCGCCCGGAGGTCGTGGATGTTGACCTCATCCCCGCAGATGACCGGAAGCTCGGCCTCGGCCCGGTCGAGGACCTCGCCGAGCCAGGCCAGAAGGTCGCTCCCCCCATCGGGCTCGAACTCGGATAGGGACAGGGCCACCTCCCTCAGGAGGAGCCTGGCGGGGCTTTCGGCCTTCGGCCAGACCGAGCGGCCCATCGCCTGGAAGTAGACGAGCCGGGGGCAGAGGAGGTAGAGGGAGATATCGGAGATTCTCACGGGCGAGGGCATGGTATGATATGTGGTGATACAAATTTAAAAAGATATGGAATGTTGGCGGGAGCCGGCAGGTACGAAGACTAAATGCCATCTTCGAGGGGCATTTGATCTCCTTGCACTTCGATGAGAGGCTTTTGATGGAGATCGGTCCTAGAAACCCCTCGCAAAGCTCTTGCCCTCCGCAAAGCTCTTGCCGTTCTGCCCGATGATCGCTTGCAGCCTTCGAGTTACACCCAAAAACCTTCATATAACTTGGACTCGAAGTTATAAGCCAATTGGGGGTTATCATGCTCAATCACTTCATCGGCAGGCGAGCCTTTGGAATCTGGTTTTCGATCGCGATCATCATAATTTCGATAGCTGAGCTATCTCTGGGAGGTGCTGCGGCCTTGGCAGAAGGTGCATCAGGCTATGAGCTTCCTTTATCCAGGGAAGATATCGATAATTTTGAAGATTTCAACTCCAAGTTGCAGCTGGGCGACGAGGAGCTGGAGCGGCTGGAGAGAAACGGGTTTGTGGTGATGAAAGATCCCTTCTCGCAGAACCTGGAGGATATCACGGCCCCCTACAAGCTCCTCAAGAGGCTTGAGCTTCCCATCTTCGTCTCCTCCGACTCCCTCCTCCACGTCTACCACATCCAGTTCGAGGAGACCTTGAGGAGGATCGAGGAGGAGCACTTCTATGGCGACCTCTGGACTATAAGCGAGATGATGCTGGCGAGATCGGTGGCCGACTACGAGGCCTCTTCGGGCGAGGCGAAGGAGGCGGCGAAGATGAACGTCGCCTTCTTCTCGACGGCGTTGAGCCTCCTTTCGCCTACGGCAGACCAGCTCTGCCCGGGAGGCGGCCGGGAGTGCGACGAGAGGAGCTTTGAGGGATCTTACCCCTACTTCACCTCCGAGGAGCTGGAGGAGAGGAGCTTCGAGATACCGGCTCTGGTGGAGGGGGAGGTCGCAGCAGAGCTGGCCCTGATCGAGGGAGAGGCCGGGTTTTCAAAGTCGCCGCTATTCGGCCGCGACGAGGACTACTCCCAGTACCGGCCCCGGGGCCACTACACCCGATCTGAGCGGCTGAAGAACTACTTCCAGGCCATGATCTGGTATGGGAGGATGGGCTTCCTCCTCCAGGGCTGCGACGGCGACTGCATCGTCTCCGAAAAGGAGGCAAAAGTGCAGACCCGCGCCGCCAGCATGATCGCCGAAGACCTCCTCGACGACCCCGGATCGAAGGAGCTCTGGGACCGGATATACAACGTCACCTCCTTCTACGTCGGATACTCCGACGACCTGGGCCCGTACGAGTACAACGACGCCATCGACGATCTATTCGCAGAGAAGGTCTCGGCCCGGGACCTCTCGGACAGGGACCTCGGCCACCTCAAGGCCAGGCTTGCGGAAGAGAGATCGCCCCGGATCTACGGGGGGATGGGGGTCGACTCTCCGGCCTGCGCCGCCGAGCCGCCCTTCTCGCCGGAGGAGGCCGACCTCTGCCTCGCGGCGACGGCGGGTCTGCGCTTCATGGGCCAGCGGTTCGTCCCCGACTCCTACATCTTCCAGAGCCTGGTGATCCCGAACGTCGGCGGCTATACCGGCGAGGGCGACGCCTTCACCCTGGGTCCTTACGGCCGCCACTTCCCCCGGGGCCTCGACCTGATGGCGATTTTGGGATCGGAGCGGGCCGACGAGATCCTGAAGGCGTTGGACGATGCGAGCTATCTGAACTACTCCTCCTCGCGGGCAGAGCTCGAAGGTGAGTTCGATTCGTTCGGCGAGGAGGACTGGCAGAAGAACCTCTACTGGTCGTGGCTTTACGCCCTGAAGCCCCTCCTCGAACCTTTCGGTCCAGAGAGCCCGGCCTTCATGCAGACGACGGCCTGGCAGGATAAGGAGCTGACGACGGCCCTCGCCTCCTGGGCTGAGCTTCGCCACGATACCATCCTCTACGCAAAGCAGAGCTATACCCTGAGGGCCATCGCCCTCCCCCCCCAGGAGCCCGAGCCGGTGGCCGGCTACGTCGAGCCCGTCCCCGAGGTCTACGGAAGGCTCCTCGATCTTGCCAAAATGAACCGGGTGGGGCTCGAGGAGGCCGGCCTTCTCGATGACCCTTCCCAAAGCCGCCTTGAGAGCCTGGAGACGATCCTTGAACGGCTGGAGGAGATATCGACGAAAGAGCTGGAGGGAGGGGAGCTGACCGAGGAGGACGTCGAGTTCATCGGCGACTTCGGGGAGAGGCTGAACGGAGCGATAGAGGGGGTGGACGATAAGTCGAAGAAGACGACGATCGTCGCCGACGTCCACACCGACCCGAATACGGGGCAGGTCCTGGAGGAGGGGGTGGGCCGCGTCAGGCTCGCCGCCGTCGCCTACGACCTTCCCGACGGCAGGATACTCCTCGGAGCGGGGCCCGTCTTCAGCTACTACGAGTTCAAGCAGCCGATCGGCGACCGGCTCACCGACGAGGCCTGGCGCGATATGCTGGCGGAATCGCCCCCCGCAGACCCTGAGTGGACCGCGAGCTTTGCAGGCTGGCTTTCCTATTCGGTTCTGGAGGCCGGATCTGCGGGTGAAGGGGGCGAAGAAGATGTTATCGGAGCCCGGCCCGGCCGAGGCGCCGAGATCCGCCTTGAGGACTTCGAGGTTAGGATCGGCTGGAACCTAAACCAGGGATGGTACGCCGACTGCACCATCACCCTCAACAACTCTGGCGATGCCGAGGGGACTGCCAACGTCATCCTGGAGGACGGCGACGGAAACCTCCTCCGGGAGCTGGAGGTCCTGGTCCCGGCGGGCTCCACCGTGACCGAGAGGGCCGAGGTCGACATCTCAGCAGGCAGCCGAGAGGTGAGCTCGAAGCTGGTGGAGGGATGAGCAATAGGATGATCGGCTGGGGAGTGGGGCGAGGTGGGTACGGCTCCTGCTCCTTCGAGGACGGTGTTCGTCTGATGGATCTCAAGAGGATCAAAAAGTATATTTTGGTCAGCCAGGCCCACGAGATCGCCCTCAGGGTCTTCGTCATGAACTCCTTCGACGGGATACTGGCCATAATGGGGGTGGTCATAGGCGCCCATCTCTCCGGGGTCTCCGACCCCCGGGTGGTGATCACCGCAGGAGTCGGAGGGAGCGTCGCCCTGGGGATCTCGGGGATCAGCAGCGCCTACATAGCCGAGAGCGCCGCAAGAAAGATGGAGCAGAGGAAGCTGGAGGGGGCGATGCTGAAGAGCCTGGACGACACCCAGCTCTCCAGGGCCTCGAGGTTTGCGGCGGTGCTGGTGGCCCTGGTGAACGGGATCAGCCCGACCCTGGGAGGGATGATCCTCCTCCTCCCTTACGTCCTAGCCCCCTCGGCGACGGTGCTGGATCCCTTCTACGCCTCCCTCGCCCTCGCCTTCATCCTCCTCTTCGTGATGGGCGCATATCTGGGCAAGATCAGCGAGGGCCAGATCATCCTCTCCGGCCTGAAGATGATCCTGGTGGGCATAGTTACGATGGTGGCGGTCAACTTGCTCGCAGGCCCCAGCGCCCTGTGAGATCTTTCTAGATCAGGCCGATCTGCTGCGGAGGCGTCTGGGCCCTCGCCCCTCCCACAACCACCTCCTCGTAGATGTAGAACCTGAGGGGCACCTCGGCGGAGATCTCACCCATCATGACGATGGTGATGAACAGCGGTGTTCTCATAGTTGCGGAAATTATTTTCAAACTATAAATCCGTTAGTCCACAATCAGACCACAAAAAGTTCCGTGGTCAAAAGTGGACTCTTCGACCCTTCCAGCAACAAATCCCTTAAATCCCAAAAGGTCGATATAGCCCCAAGATCAAGCTTCTCTCAAGGTGTAAGTAGATCATGAAAAGAAAATGGCATCACGACAGGGGACTGGAGGCCAGGATGCTCTTCACCATGTTCCTCCTCTTCCTCGTTTACATCGCCTTCCTCGCGGTCCTGGCGTACCGGGGGACGGGGCTGGTGGGGATGCTCGCCTTCGTTAGCATATTCATGCTCATCCAGTACTTCTTCTCCGATAAGCTCGTCCTCAAGGGCATGGGCGCGAAGATCGTCTCCGAGAGCGAGGAGCCCGAGCTTCACCAGATGATCTCGAGGCTCTGCGCCATGGCGGACCTTCCCAAGCCGAGGATAGCGATCGTGGATACGCCGATGCCCAACGCCTTCGCCACCGGCAGAAGCCCGGGGAAGGCCGTGGTGGCGGTGACGACGGGGATCAGGCGCCAGCTGACGGCGGCGGAGCTGGAGGCGGTCCTGGCCCACGAGCTCTCCCACGTCAAGAACAGGGACGTGATGGTGATGACGATCGCAAGCTTCCTCTCGACGGTCGCCTTCTTCATCGTCCGATACTCCTTCTTCTTCGGCGGCGGAGGCTCCAGCCGGGATCGCGGCGGGATCGCGGCCGCCTTTCTGGCCTCGGTCGTCGTCTGGATCGCCAGCAGCCTTCTGATAAAGGCCCTCTCGAGGTATCGGGAGTTCGCCGCCGACCGGGGCTCGGCGGTGATCACCGGCCAGCCGTCGAATCTGGCATCGGCCCTGATGAAGATCAGCGGCGTCATGCCCCGGATACCGAAGGAGGACCTGCGGAAGGCCGAGGGGATGAACGCCTTCTTCATCATCCCGGCGGTCTCGGGCTCCTCGATAATGAACCTACTCTCGACCCACCCTCCCGTGGAGAAGAGGATCGCGGCCCTCCAGAGGATCGAGAGGGAGATGGAGACGGCGTGAGGCGAGGTCGGCATGAAATCGTTCGAAAAGAGGTTGAGATGAGGTTTAAGATCCTGGACGCGATCCGGGGAAAGAGCGAGCTTCCGACGGCCAAGCTCGACCGGCTCTTCGCCATATCCACCGCCAGCATCACCCTGGAGGCGAACCTGGGGCTCTCGCCGGCAGGGGCGGCCGGGATCTGCCTCAAGCCGATCGAGTCCTCGAGATACGAGGCGGCCCGGGCCGAGATCGAGGACCTCCTCAGCTACGGCGCCCGGGAGACGGGAACGAAGTACAGGGTCGAGAAGGACGAGTACCGCTATCTCTGGGTGGTCCTGGAAGATCCGGACTTCGACGACCTGGTGGCGAACGTCCATCTGGTGAGCACGACCATGATAGAGCACGGCTTCGGCGAGCAGCTCCTCTGCGCATTATACCGGTTCCGGGGAAGAAACGGCCCGGTCTACTGGATCTACAGCTTCAAGGGAGGCGCCTACTACCCCTTCGTCCCTCTTGAAGGGCATCAGAGGGACAACTCGTCGGAGTTCCGGCTCAGATCGGTGATGGAGCCGGAGCTTCCCGTAGAGAAGGACCTGGAGAAATGGTACCCCCTCTGGGGGATACCGCTCTAATCCTCATGTTTTGATTATGTTCGTATTTCGACGATCTTTCGATCCTAATCCTCGATCAGGCCGCATCCGCTGAATATCCTCTCCGCCTCGTGGAGGGTCAGATCCGCTGGAGGCACGATTATGTCCGACTCGACGATCTCCTTTGGGTCCAGGGGTTCGCCCTTCTCCTTTATCGTTGAGATGAGGCTCGATAGCTCCCTCTTGAAGCCGGCCTCGTCGTTCTTTGCAACGTGATCGACGATCATGTTGTCGATCTCGTTCAGATCGTCGAGGAGGGAGCTGGAGACCAAAAACTGCCCCTCGCCCATGATTCTGATGATCATCTCCCTTCCTCCGTCTTCAGCCGGGCGAGCTCCGACTCGACGTTGCTTTCGGCCTGGATCTGGGCAAGCTCCCTCTCTATCTCGTCGCTCCCGCTGAACACCTCCAGGGTTCCCCTCTCCACCAGCTCGTCGAGGGCCGCAGACCTCGCCTTCATAGTCTCGATCTTCTCCTCAGACCTCTGGACCGCAAGACCCACGTCGGCCATCTCCTCGCTGATCCCGGTCAGAGACTCGGTCACCTTGACCTGGGCCTCGGCAGCCGAGTACTGGGCCTTGATCGTCTCCTTCTTCACCCTGAAGGACTCGACCTTTGCGGAGAGCCTCCGCTCGGTCGCCTCGAGCTTCGCCTGCTCTCCTTCGAGGTCTCTGATCTGCTGGTCGAGGCTCTGGGCCTGGACGGTGAGGGTGCTCTTCCTCTCCAGGGCCTGGCGCGCCAGGTCCTCTCGGTCGGATTTTATCGCCTCCCTGGCCTGAGAATCGAGTAGGTCCATCTTCTGGTCCAGCTTCGCCCTCTGAAGCTCCAGCCTCTTCTTGGAGGTGGCGACCTCCGCTACGCCCCTCTTCACATTCTGCAGAAGCTCAAGCTGCTTCTGGTAAGAGTAGTCGAGCGTCTCGTTGGGATCTTCCGCCCTGTCCATAATGGTGTTCATCTTGGCCTTGACCACGGTGCTCATGCGGTTTAGCAATCCCATGATAATACCTCATTTCAGCCGATAATCTACATTCAAAGCTATTCAAAGCTATTCAAAGCTATTCAACGCCCCGGCTAAGAAGGGACTTGCCGCGGGCTCTGATCAGATCTCACCTGAAGACCAATTTCTTTTCGACCTCGAACTTTCCGTCCAGCATCGTCTTGGTATCGATCTTCTCGTAGATGTCCTCTCTGAAAGCCTCCAGGTCCCATGTCCCGCTGAACTCGCTCTGTACGTCGAAGGCGGTACGGTTGGGTGCGATGACCATGCGGTCCCAGCCCGAATAGGAGGAGACGACGTTGACGTTGGATATGTCCAGGCCGGTTCCGTTGAAGACCCGGGAGGAATCAAAATGCTGAACGTTTACGAGAAGCCCATCAGGAAACTCTATCTTCCGGTCGATCTGAGAAACCCCAGCGGACTGGTCAAATCGGCCGGTAGAGAAATAGTCTATTGCGCCCTTCCCGTAAAGGACCTCGGTGTTGGTGAACCCCTTCCATCGGTCCAGATTCGAATTCACGATCTCGGTCTGGCCATCTCCGCTGACATCGAGATAGCCGGTGACAAAGCCGTCCTGATAGGCCGGCGAGGCCGAGGCGTCCGTCGCCAGGGCGGCGAAGGACGTCATCAGGACGAGCAGAAGTGCGATCGCGCTTTTCATGTTACTCCCTGAATATCATATAACGCAATTACATTTAAACCTTTTTCATTGAGGCCATATCGGTCTGATCTGAGCCGGATCGGGATGCTGAGGAGATCAGGCACGATGGATAGCATTTATCACCTTTAAGCTGAAACCAGAACGGTGTGTATCTGGACTATTTCCCCTACGAGTCGCTGAGGCCTTACCAGGACGCCATGCTGGACGACGTTTACAGGATTGCAAGAGACGGGGATCATGCGGTGCTGATGATCGACGCCCCCACCGGCAGCGGCAAGACCAGCTGCATCTCCGCCGCCCTGGCAGCGGCTCCCGGCAAGATCGCGGTGGCGGTGAGGACGATCAGCCAGATAGACGTATACCTGGACGAGATAGAGAAGATCTGGTCCAAAACCAGGCACCGACCCACCATAACCTACATGGTGGGCAAACAGAAGATGTGCCCCATCGCCGACGAGTTCAGCGGAGAGAGCGTCTACGCCGGCTGTGCACGGCTCCGAGAGTGGACTAAGAGGAGGATGGTAACGAGGCTCGCGGAGGTGGGCGGCAAGTTCTATGACCCCTCCAAAGACAGAAATTCGCCCTCGAGCGTCCCCGGTTACAGAACCTTCTGCCCCTACTACCTGATGAGCAGAGAGGTCTTCGAGCTCTCTGGAAAGCCCCACTTCAGACACTCCGGATCGATCCTCGACCTGGTCGACGACCTGAGGTCGGGGATCAGGTCTCCCGACCAGTTCCTCAGAGAGTGCGGAGAGGTCTGCCCCTACGAGGTGATGAGCCTCTCCGCCAAGGGCAGCGACGTCTTGATCCTCAACTACTCTCACCTCTTCAGCCCCGAGTTCCAGGAGATAATCTTCGACTGGCTGGAGATGGAACGGGAGTCTTTGACCTTATTCGTCGACGAGGCCCACAACCTGGGCGATGCGGTAAGGGCCCTCAATGCGAGGATCCTGTCCATGAGGATGATCGATCTCGCCGAGAAGGAGGTCGAGAAGTACCAGCAGTCGATGGGTCAGTCGAGGCTCGAGGAGTCTTCCCTGGACGCCTCATCGCGGTTGAGGGGGGTGGAGGTGATCGGAACCCTTCTGCCGAGGCTTCGAAAGTACATCGAGAGCCGCCAGTCCCGGATGCAGGAGGGCGAAGAGCTTCTGGACGCAGACCTCTTCCGCGGGTTCCTCTACCAGGGCTTCGAGGACGTGGAGGACGCCCTCTCGGCCGCGACGGAGGTGGCGGTGATGGTGGCGGAGCTGGAGCTGGCGGAGGGTGATCGCGAGAATCTGAAAGGAGATATCGAGCCGAGCCTGGGACAGGTCCTACTCTTCCTGAACGACGTGGAGATGGCCGAAAGAGACCTCGCATACCAGAGGAAGATCACCGTCAGCGGCACCGGCGACAAAAAAAGGGCTTGGCTGGAGGTGAACAACATCGATCCTGCGCCTCTGATCAGAAGGGTTACCGACAACATCAACGCGACAGTGATGCTCAGCGGCACCCTCTCGCCTCTGGATGCCTACGAGCTCTACTT
The DNA here is from genome assembly GCF_049974945.1 of Methanocrinis sp. Classification (NCBI taxonomy): domain Archaea; kingdom Methanobacteriati; phylum Methanobacteriota; class Methanomicrobia; order Methanotrichales; family Methanotrichaceae; genus Methanocrinis; species Methanocrinis sp. The sequence continues at coordinate 14,435 of NZ_JBNGCU010000018.1, forward strand.
TTTGGGGGAGAGGGATAGGGCCAAGAAGATCAGCCTCCCCAACCCCTTCCCTTCGGATAACAGGCTCCTCATGGTGGCCAAGACCGCCACCACACAGCTGGAGAAGAGAGAAGAGGCTGGAAATAGAAGGGAGATCACAGAGCATATCGAGGCGGTCATCGAGGAGGTTCCCGGAAACGTCGCCGTCTTCTTCACCTCGTACTCGATGATGAACCAGTACGAGAAGACCTGCAAGGCGGCGGCGAGAAGGGCGGGAAAGATGCTCTATGCCGAGCCGAGGAACGCCGAGGACGTCCCCGATATCCTGGACGACTTCTTCAAGGCGGGAAAGAGGCAGGGGGCGGTCCTTCTGGGGGTCTCGGGCGGAAAGCTCGCTGAGGGGATCGACTACAAGGGAGAGGCTCTGAACGGGGTCGCCGTGGTGGGCCTGCCCCTCGGCTTCTATAACGAGATCCAGAGGGAGACCAACCAGTACTACGTCAGGAAGTACGGCCAGAAGAACGGGATCTTGATCGCCTACACCCTGCCCGCGATAAATCGGGGGCTTCAGGCGGCCGGAAGGGTGATCAGAGACGCCTCGGAGCGGGGTGTGATCCTCTTCTGCGACCGGCGGTTCAGGGAGGGAGGAAGAGGCGGCGTGAGATCCTTCCTCCCAAGATGGATCCAGGATGAGCTGATCGTCACCGACGCTCAGAAGAGCAGGGAGATCATCAGGGCGCGGGTCTCTGAGTGGGAGCGGCTTCGGGGCTGATCCGGGAAGTTGGGCTCAGGATCGAGATTTGGACTCGGGATTTCGCCTCTCGGATCTTCTGATTTATCACCTCGGCCTCATCGGCCTTCCCGCTCTTCCTCCCTCGATCTCCTCGACCTCCACAAGCCGGAGGGGGACCGCCCCCAGGGCCTTTCCGACCATCGCCTTTGCTATCCGGAAGGCGTGCTCCTCGTTCTCGGTGTCGTAGACCTTGATCTCGAAGAGGAGGCCGACCAGGGCGGTTCCCGCCACCATGAAGACGCCGTCCAGGGACTCGCCGCAGGCAGGACAGATCGTCTGGCCCATCTCCACCTCCACGAAGTCGAGCTTTTTGTTGTTCAGTCTCTTTCCCGCCTCCGATATCGCGACCCCGATGGCGTCGTCGGGGGATTTGACGTCCCTGACCAGCCAGGCGCCCTCCAGAAGGACCTTGAAGTTCGTCATTATTAGTCCTGGTTGGGGGATGGGGGATATGTATGTTTTCGGTGAGATCTCGATCTTGTCCGTCGAGAAGGCGACCGACTCGTCGTGGAGAAGCTCGTTGTGGATCTCGGCACTCAAAAATCAGCGAGACTATTCAAATCGATCCTTAACCGATGACCAATGCAGTAGACTCAAAGTCGTCGGGATAAGGGGCAAAGATATCGGAAAGCCTGTCGCTATACGGAAAATTTATCAGGTTTAGGTGTATTCGGGTCATAGTAGGGTAACACTGGGCACTTCATCTCAGAAGATTAAAAAAAACTTTTGGGAGGGTTATCCAGCCTCCAACTTCATCACTGGAAAAGCAGAATAGTGCCCCCTCAGGGCAGGATCCTGATCCTCAGCTTAGAGAAGTCCTCTTTTATGTCTACCTTGATCCCCATCTTGGAAAATATTTCCTCCAGCTCCGTCTTGACGAACTTTTTTGGAGTATCGTAGCCGAGGAGGAGGGTGAAGTCGGCATCGGAGGTTCTGCTCAGCTTGAAGAGGTTGCAGAGCTCAAGCCTTCTCAGGACCGTTTCTGCATTGTGATTTTTCTGCTTGAACTCCTCGGCGTGAGCCTGGGATACCTTCCGGTGCATATCCCAAAACTCCCCCCGTACTGGATGGGTCTCGATGAAGGTGAGAAAAAGTATCCAGTGGTCGATGTCGAGGATTATGTGCTCGCCGACAGAGAGCATCTCGGAGTAGGCGTAGATCCTCTCCTCGTCGACCGATTCGAAGAGAGCCCTGTGCTTGCTGTAGAACTTCAGAGCCTCCCGCATCAGCTCGCTCTGAGATATACCGAGCTCCTCCCTCATATCCCGGAAGAGCTTTGCGGTCTCGCCATCTAGGGCTATAGTGACTCTCTCCGGCGTTTTTGCCATGACGGATCTTCTTTTCCATTGCATGTATTTACCCTTTTTGTGCATCAGAGACCGTCTCGGACGATTCCTCAGAGATCATATCCCTTCATAACTTTTGTGAAAACTTCATAAAAGGGTATAAATAGATTCTCGCGAGGCTGGAGTTCATGGGCTCTTTGGCGAAGAAAGAGGGGGTATTCGATGCCATCGAGTCGAAGAGCGTCAAGTTCGTAAGGCTGTGCTCCACGGGCGTACTGGGTCTTCCCAAGAGTCTCCCCATCTTCCGGCCAGATCTCGACATGACGAGGACGGGAAAGGGTCCGGATCTCTTTGGTCGAGGCGGATGACGTTGATGAGGGTTGAGGCTATAATCCCTCCGGATAGGCTTGAGAGGTTGAAGGCCGCCCTGGAGGAGAAGGGTTTCGTCTCGATGACCATCAGCGAGGTGACGGGCCGGGGAGAGCAGAGGGGAATAAAGCTCCGCTACAATGGGCGGGCCGAGCATCTCGACCTGCTCTCCAAGGTCAAAATCGAGCTGGTAGTCTGCGACTACGAGGTGGATTTTTTGATCGAGACGATCGCCGAGGCGGTCAGGACCGGCAGGATCGGGGACGGCAGGATCTTCATCAGCCCGGTCGCGAGGTCGATCAAGCTGAGATCCGGCGAGGACATGGCCCGGCTCGAAACCCTTTCGTCCCGATCCCTCGAAGACCAGTGAAGGTCGGAGACCTCTGATCTCATCGACGTAATGAACCCGCCGCGCTGGCCTCGTCTTGGCCATCCTCTTATTGAGATCGCATCATTGAAATCGCTCATTCCCATTAATTCAATATTTCGTCAAATTCCAATTATGAAACTTTCATATACATTAGGAATATGACATATTTCTCCATAAATATGCTTATAAAATAGGCGGCATTCTTGACGCTATGGATCTGCCGATGCGTAAAATCCTGCTCTCGTCGACGCTGATGGGATTTGTGGGGACTGCAGCTGCCGGATCCGCGATAAATCCCGCGGACAACGCCTGGGTCCTGATCAGCGCCGCCCTCGTCTTGATCATGATCCCGGGAGTTGGGCTCTTCTACGGGGGGATGGTCAGAAAGAAGAACGCCATATCCACGATGATATTCAGCTTTGCCATCATGGCAACCATAAGCCTTCAGTGGATATTGATCGGGTACACCCTCGCCTTCGGCACCGACATCGGAGGGGTGATCGGAGGGCTCGATCACCTTGGACTTAGGGGTGTCGGTATGGAGGCGATGGAGGGGTTGACGATACCCTCTCTCACCTTCATGATCTTCCAGGCGATGTTCGCGGTGATCACCGTCTCCCTGATAACGGGAAGCTACGTCGAGAGGATCAGGTTCAGCTCTTTTCTCGTCTTCTCCCTGGCCTGGGCTACCCTCGTCTACGACCCCATCGCCCATTGGGTCTGGGGCGGGGGATTCCTCTCGGAGATGGGGGCCCTCGACTTCGCCGGCGGGATCGTCGTCCACATCAGCGCCGGAGTTTCGGCTCTGGCGATAGCGATGGTCATCGGAGCTAGAAAGGGCTTTGGCAGGGACCCCATGGAGCCTCACAACATACCGACGACGGTCCTGGGGGCGACCCTCCTCTGGTTCGGGTGGTTCGGGTTCAACGCGGGGTCCGCCCTGGCCGCCGATGGACTGGCGGCCAACGCCTTCGTCACCACCAACACCTCAGCGGCCGCCGCTGCCACCACCTGGATGCTCCTCTCATGGCGGGATCGGGCCCCGAGCGCCCTGGGGATCGTGACCGGAGCGGTGGCGGGGCTTGCCGCCATAACCCCTGCAGCCGGGTTTGTGACGCCTCTTGCGGCGGTTCCGATCGGCGTGGGGGCGGCCTTCGTCGGCTACTACGCCATCCTCTTCATCAGGGGCAGCAAGAGGGTGGATGACTCTCTGGACGTTCTCGCCTGCCACGGGATCGGATCCACCTGGGGCGTCGTAGCCACCGGGATCTTCGCCTCCATCGGCGCGGCCGGCCTTCTCGCTGGAAACTCTCATCAACTGATGGTGCAGGTCGTGGCCGTCGCCATCGCCTGGGTCTACTCCTTCGTCGCCACCTTCGGGATCGCCAAGGCCGTGGACGCGGTGATGGGCCTTCGGGTCGGAAATGATGAGGAGGCTGTGGGCCTGGACATCAGCCAGCACGGTGAGGGGGCTTACGCATGAAACTGGAGCTGGAAAGGTCGGGAGAAGGGCGGAAGGTGAGGATGGGTACAAGGTACGACGAGTACGATTATGGGCACACGAGGTTGAGGCTTCGAGGAGATGCTCTGAGATGAAGAAGATTGAGGCGATAATAAGGCCCGAGAGGCTGAGCCCGGTGAGGGAGGCCCTCGACAAGAACGGCTTTCCGGGGATGTCGGCGACGGAGATCAAGGGGAGGGGCCGGCAGAAAGGGGTAGCCCTCCAGTGGCGGGCCGGGGACTACAAGGTGGAGTTTCTGCCGAAGGTGAAGCTGGAGCTGGTGGTGGAGGACGACGACGCCGACCGTCTCATCGACCTGATCTGCGACGCCGCTCACACCGGCGAGGCCGGGGACGGCAAGATCTTCGTCCATCCCGTGGTGGACGTGATCAGGGTCAGGACGAAGGAGAGGGGACCTGCCGCCGTATAGTCGGCGCCGTCCGGCCGGCTCGGCAGCCTGGGCCAGCCGGCTGAATCCAGCCCAAAAAGCCGACTCCAATTTTTTTTGGCACCGTCGAACTTTCCGCCCGGGAGGAGAATCGGGGGCTCGGTTTCACCAAAAGATTTTCTTAGATCGAGGTAGAAAGGACCTCCAGGCGGGAGGCTTGATGAACTCGAAGATTATGATCTTCTCTTTCTTGGCGGTCCTGGCGCTCTTCCTCGCGGGAGCTCTCGCGGCCACCATCACCGTAGGTCCGGAGGGTTGCGATCACGTCAGCATCCAGGCTGCCATCGAGGCCGCGAGCCCCGGCGACGTGGTGGAGGTCGGTGGCGGCACATATCGCGAGAATCTGGTGGTGGACATGCCCATAGTCCTCCGGGGCGCGGGAGACGGCACCGAGAAGCCGATCGTCGATGCCGGTGGGCGGGGGAGTGCCGTGACCCTAGTCGCCGACGGCGTCCGACTGGAGGGCTTCGTCCTCGAGAACGGAGGCTTCGGCTGGGCCGGTATCGATGTGAGGTCGGGAGAGAACCTGATCCGAGGAAACCTGGTCACCGAGAACAGGTGGTACGGCATATTCCTGGACGGCTCCAGCGATAGCATAGTCGAGGAGAACGTCGTCTGGAAGAACAAGTACGGAATATGGATCAACGCCGGGTCCGACGAGAACCGGATCCGGAAAAACCTCCTCCAGGAGAACGAGAACTACAACGCCTTCGACCTGGGAACGAACCTCTGGGAGGGGAACTTCTACGGCGATTTCGATGGGTCTCTCTCCGTCTACGAGGTCCCTGGCATATCCAGCGTCGACCGATCTCCTTCCGGCCCTGAGAGGGGGGCCGCCGAGGAGCCCGAGAACGAGCCCGAGAAGGTCCCCCCCCCAGCAGTTGAGGACGCGGCAGGGGCCCAGGAGGCCGCCCCCTCCGAGGATTCTTCTTCCGGAGAGGAGTCGTCTGCAAGCCCTGCCCCCGAAGCCACTCCCGCTGAAGAGCCTACTAAACGGACCGGCACGAGCCTGATGGACCTGGACCTAAAGGTCGATTCTTCTGGAGAAGAGGCGGCTGAGGTTTTAGCGGCTCCCGCGGTCAGCGACGCCGTCGTAGACGCCGAGCTGGGAGAGTCTGAGACGGTCGAGGCTGCCGGGGAGCCGATCGTCGAAGAGCCCTCTTCTGAGGTCCTCTCGGCCGGGGACTGGGTCAGAAGGGGCGACTCCCTCAGCGGAGCGGGCCGTTACGACGAGGCGGTGATCTGCTACGAAAGGGCCCTGGAGATGGAGCCGGAGCTGGCCGCCGCCTGGGACGGGAAAGGGGACGCCCTCCTGATGACCGGAAGCTACGATAAGGCCTTGAGATGCTACGAGAGGGCTCTGGTGATCGACCCCAGATCCCTGGAGAGCTGGTACCACAAGGGCGAAGCCCTCCAGATGCTCCTTCGGTTCGACGAGGCTCTGGGCTGTTACGACGAGGTCCTCAAGATCAATCCCAGTTTCGCGGAGGCCTGGAACAAAAAGGGGATGGCCCTCAACCGGCTGGGCCGGTACCAGGAGGCTCTGGACTGCTTCGACGAGGCCCTGAAGATCGCCCCGGGATACGCCGCCGCCTGGAGCAACAAGAGCTGGTCCCTACAGATGCAGGGGGAGGGCGATGCCGCGAAGGAGGCCTTCGATCGGGCTAGGGCTCTGGGGTACGGCTGAAACCCAAAAGGTGAATTTTGGTATGGCCGCGGGAGTTCGATGGGAGGACTTGATAGAGGAGGTCGAGGCCCTCCGAAGGCTCCACGGCGACGCCATCTGCGACGCCGATAAGTGCAGGGATTTCAACCGGAAGATGGCGGAGCTTCTGATGAAGCTCGAAGAGATGGAGGAGTTTGCTCTGGCCGACCGGGCCATGGACGCCCTCTCGGTCTGCAACCCCAAGACCGGCTCGCACTGCGACAACTCCGAGAGGATGAAGGGTATCTTGGAGAGGCTGAAAGAAAGGGTGAATGAAAAGACGAAAGAGATGGTTGGCGATATCTGCCCATAAAATGTAGAGGCTAAAGTGCCTTTGGCGGCACCAGCTAAATATCCCTCAGATCCACGATCTTCTTCGACTTCCCCTCGGTCCGGGGGAGGCTCCCCTTCTCCACCAGCTCCACCTTCGACCTGATCTTCATCACCGACTTCAGCTCGCCCTCCACCTTCTTCTGGAGCCGTGCAAGGTCCGCGAGCTCCCCAGTGAATGCAGAATCGCTCATCTCCACCTTGATCGCGATCTCGTCGAGGCCGTGCCTCTTTCTGTCCACCACCACCTGGAAGTAGTCCCCGATCTCGGGCATCTTGAGGAGGACGTCTTCGATCTGGCTGGGGAAGACGTTGATCCCCCTCACCACCAGCATGTCGTCGGCCCTCCCCAGGAACCGGTGGAGCTTGACGCTGGTTCTGCCGCAGGGGCAGTCCTCCTCCATCATGTAGGTGACGTCTCCCGTATGGTACCTGATGAGGGGCATCGCCTCCTTGGTGAGGGAGGTGAGGACCAGCTCGCCCCGCTCGCCGGGAGCGCAGAGCTCCCCCTCGGGATCGAGGATCTCCACCAGAAAGTGGTCCTCCCAGATGTGAAGGCCGTCCTGCTCCTGGCACTCGAAGGCGACCCCCGGCCCGAACATCTCCGAGAGGCCATAGGAGTCGTAGGCCTTGATCTTCAGCATAGACTCAAGCTCCGAGCGGGCCTCGTCAGACCAGGGCTCCGCCCCGAAACAGCCGATCTTCAGGGAGAGGTCGCCCGCGATCCCCATATCGATCACCGTCTCGGCCAGGTAGAGAGCGTAGGAGGGGGTGCAGTGGAGGGCCGTGACGCCGAAGTCGATCATGATCTCGATCTGGCGTTTGGTGCTCCCGGTGCCGCTGGGGACCGCCATCGCTCCCATCTTCTCGATCCCGTAGTGGATCCCGAGGCCCCCGGTGAAAAAGCCGTAGTTGACGGCGTTCTGGAATATGTCCTCTTTTGTGCAGCCGACCATCACCAGGTCTCGCGCCACCATCTCCGACCAGGTCTCTATATCCCTCGCGGTGTAGCCGACGACCGTCGGCTTTCCCGTCGTCCCGGAGGAGGCGTGGACCCTCACGATCTCGCTTTTGGGGACGGCGAAGAGGCCGAAGGGGTAGTTGTCCCGCAGATCGCCCTTCCTAGTCTCCGGAAGGGATCTAGCGTCATCTAAACCCGTCACGTCTCCGGGGGTCACGCCGAGGTCTTTCATCTTCTGATGATAGAAGGGCACGTTATCGTAGGCCCTCTTCACCGCATCCTTCAGGCGTCTTTGCTGCAGATCCTGAAGATCTGACTTTTTCATCGTCTCGATCTTGGGTTGCCAGAAGTTCATGGGAATCTCGATCCTGAAATTTTAGTCGGCCGAAACCGATATGCTACACTCTACCGTGAGAGAACTCGTCAGGGTATATCAATCATTCCCTGAAATGGTTCGTCTCATCAGGATGGGTGGAGCACCCGGACCCGATTTTCTCTTCTAAGAGGAGAGATTCCAAAGAAAAAAAAGAGGTTTTTGTTCAAGAAAAAAGAGGTTTTTGGGGCAGAATCAACGGTTCTTGATCTGCCCCAGAATCTCGTTCAATTTACCGGTCGAGTAGAGGTAAGCTCCGCCTCCGATGAGGAATAAAAGCACCAGAATCCCGGCGATCATGCCGACGTTGCTCCTCTCCTCCACCGTCAGGGTTCTCTGGACTCCGTCGACCTCCAAGGTGTAGAGGCCGGGCTCCTCGGGCTGGTACTCGAAGGTCACCGAGCCGCTCTCCCCGGCGCCGACGGTCAGGTTCTCCGTCGCCTCGAGGTTTCCGTTGACCTTAAGATTCACCGTCGTGGTGTCGCTGACCGATCCCCGGTTCTCGGCGTTGGCGGTGATCTTGATCGTCTTTCCGGCCCGGGTGGTCTCGTCCATCTCGATGCCCGCTATCTCGATCGGCGTCGTCACCACGATCTTTCTTGAGCCGCTCTCGTACCCCTCCTTGGAGGCGGTGATGGTGTGGGAGCCCACCGCGTCCGAGGTGTAAGAGAGCGTGCCGCGACTGTCGGTGGTGCCGATGCTGGACCCATCGAAGGCGAGGTCAGCACCCTCCACCGGCCTCTGGTCGAGGCCGATGGTGGCCTTGATCACGAAGCTCTCCCCTTTCATCACTTCCTGCGGCGAGCTGACGGCGAGGACCCTCTCCTCTCTGATCTCGCTGACGACGAGAACTCCCTTGGCGTCTGTATATTCGTCCCTTCTGGCCTCGACGTCGAAGCTGCCGGCGACAGTCGGCGAGTAGACGTATACTCCGTCGGTATCTGTGGTCCCGACCTCGTCGCCGTTGATGGTGATGACGGCGCCGATCACCGGATCTCCGTCAGAGGTGACCACGATCTCTGCTGGGGTTCCCACCGTAGCCTCCGGGATCTCGATCCTCATCGGCTTGAGCTCGGCCTTCACCTCGACGACGGGGACTACGAGCCTACGATCGCTGTCGGAGACCTTGAAGAACATGTTCTCCATGATGGAGATGCTCTTGCCCTTGCCCAGGCTGATGGAATCGTCGTTCACCATCTCTATTCCGCCGTCAGAGACGCTGTCGATCTCCATCTTGCCGTAGCTCTCGCCCTCTTCTACGGATCGGGGCTTGTCGGATATCTGGAAGATGCCCTCTACGGTGGCCAGGTCCTCCTCCCTCCCCCGGAAGACGCTCTGGACGTGAACCGCGATTATCGGCACGTCCTCGCTTCCGATCTCATCGTCATAGGTGAGGGTGGAGCTCGACACAGAGCTTCCGGGCTCGACGACCTTGCTGTCGACCTCCTCGCCATCCTTGGTGATGGAGAGGAATACCTTATTTCCATCAAGGTCGACCTCCTTTATCCGGAGCTCGTACCCCTCCTTCAGCGGGAAGGTGGCACCGCTCCGAACCGTATAGGACTCGTCGTCGTCTATGAGGACCTTTCTCAGCTCCTCCTCGTTTATGACGCTGAACTCGTCGGTGAAATCGGTCTCGTCGCTGTATCCGGCGAAGTACTTCTCGGCCAAGAAGCCTATGACGTTGTAGTTGCCCCAGCGGTCGTACTCGAACCTCACCGATTGGGGAATGGTCCTGTATCTGAGGTCTCCGTCCTCGATCTTGTCTCCTGTGAACCTGGCCTCGAGCATCTCGGTCCCCACGTCGTCGTCGATGTCGTAGTAGAAGCCCTCGAAGTTGTAAGGGGTCCAGGTGAACTTGGCGACCGACGGGTCGACGATCGTCCCTCGGATCTCGTAGCTTCCCGTCCTCTTCACCGTCGGACCGAACCGGAGCTCGTCGGCGTCGGCCACCAGGAAGCTGACGTCCCCCATCACCGAAACGGTCTTCCCCTTCCTCAAGGTGATGGAGTTGTCGTTTGTCATCCTGATGGTGTCGCCGGATATCGAGTCGACCTCCATATCTCCGTACTTGTCGCCGCTGGCGACGGTGGTGTACCGGTCCGAGATCTGGAAGATCCCATCGACGGTGACCAGGCTGGACTCGGTGCCTCTGAAGATGTTAGATAGGTGAAGCATGATCAAGGGCAGGTCCTTGCCGCTCAGGTCCACCTCGTACTTGTAGGTCGAAGATCTGAGGTTCGTCGGATCTATCACCTTGCTGTCCACCTCCTCACCGTCCTTGGCGAGGGAGAGCCAGACCTTGTTCCCGTCCAGGTCGATCTCCTTTATCCTGATCTCATACCCCTCCTCCAGGGGCAGGACCGAGCCGGTGTCCACGGTGTACTCCTCGTCGTCATCGATGAGGACTTCGCGCAGCTCCTCCTCGTCGAGGAGGCTGATCTCACTGTCCACGACGTCGGGGTCCGCGCCCGTGTATCCAGCGAAGTACTTCTGAGCCATGAAGCCAATGACCTGATATTCGCCCCATCTGCCGAACTCGAAAGCTATCGAATCGGCCTTCGTCTCGTACTCCAGATCTCCCTCCTCGATGGAGCGGTCGTACCCGTCACCCGACTCCTTCAGGTGGACGGTGAGGGTTTCGGTCCCCACGTCGTCATCGAGATCGTAGAAGAAGCCAGAGAAGGTCTGGGGGTCCCAGGTGTAGTCGGCCGGATTTTTGCCCTCCCGCCATATCCGGTCGGTGGTGGAGAGTTCCTCTCCGTCCTCCTCTTCAGAAACTGCCTCGGCCGTCTCATTCACAGCGCCTGCGGT
>NZ_JBNGCU010000019.1:0-24239 GCF_049974945.1 Methanocrinis sp.
TTCAAAAGCGATAGGTCGTCGAAATAGGGCGCAGGAAAAAAAGAAGGTTTTCAGTGCAGCAGAACAGCTGCTGCACTGTATGCGAAGTCGACGAAGGCCTGGGGGAAGAGGCCGATGTAGACGACCGCGACCAAAGCCACGACCATGGCCAGGACGTACCCCTTCGGCTCTGCGATCTTCGCTCCCGCGGGCTCTCTGACGTACATGTACATGATCACCCTCAGGTAATAGTACAGCGAGAGAGCGCTGTTGAGGGCGAATAGCACCGCCAGCCAGACCAGGCCGGAGTCGATCGCTGAACCCCAGAGCATGAACTTCCCGATGAACCCTGCAGTCGGGGGGATCCCCGATAGCGAGAAGAGGAAGATCAGCATGCAGAACGCGGTTATGGGGGCTCTTCGCCCCAGGCCCGCATACTGTTCCAGATCGTCGGGGTTCTTCTTCCCCTCAGAGAGGGCCATGTATCCCACCACCGCAGCGGCGATGAAAGCCCCGGTCTTCATGAAGGCGTGGCCGAGGATCAGCATCAGGCCGCTGGCAAGGCCGTTCTGGGCCACAGCCAGGTCCAGTCCGCCGCTGTCGGCGGCTCCGACCACCACAAAGGCGATGGCGATGTAGCCTGCGTAGGCGACGCTGGAGTAAGCCAGCATCCTCTTGACGCTCTTCTGCCAGATGGCCACGATGTTCCCGAGGGTCATGGTTATCGCCACCAGTATGGCGAAGGCCATGTACCACTCAAAGCTGAGGGCCACCAGGGCTATGAAGAGGACCTTGAAGGCCGCCACAAATCCCATCTTCTTGGAGCCTGCCGCAAGGAAGGCCGTAACGATGGTGGGCGAGCCCTCGTAGGTGTCGGGAGCCCACATGTGGAAGGGCACCAGAGCCATCTTGAACCCGAAGCCCGCCACCACGAAGAGGAGGGCTACGAGGGTTGCAGGCCCCATCTCCGCCACCGAGGCCGCGGCGATCTCCGCAAGCCTTGTGGTTCCCGAGAGGCCGTAGAGGAGGGAGAACCCGAAGAGCATCATCGCTGATGAGACCGATCCGAAGATGAAGTACTTCATCGCAGCTTCCAGGTTCTGCTTCTCCCGGTCGAAGGCGGCCATGGCGTAGGTGGAGAGGCTGGCCAGCTCAAACCCTATGAAGAGGGTGACCAGGTCCATGGAGCTTGCCACCACCATCATCCCCACCGTGGCCAGGAGGAGGAGGACGTAGAACTCGTCCTGAGCCGGACTGTCCTTGTACCTGCTGAGGCCCGCCATCACCACGATCAGAGCGACCGCGACGAAGACCAGCTTGAAGAACTGGGATAGGGCGTCGACCTCTATCGTCCCGTAGAAGAGGGGGCCAGTGGTCCTGTCGGCGCCCATCACCAGGAAGAGAGATGCGACGAGCCCCGCGAGGCTCAGGTATCCCATCAGGTTCTTGTTCTTCATGAAGAGGCCGATCAGGATCATCAGCAGAGCAAGCCCCGTCAGCAGCGCCTCTGCTCCCAAGAGAGAGAGATAGTCACCGAATGCTAGTGCCACTTCAGATCACCCCCGTCGCAGCCACTGCTATAAACGGTTTGACCAGCGGCTCTGCCGCCACACCCATGATATCGGTGATCGTCGCCGGCTGGACCCCGAAGTAGATTATGAGCAGAATCAGTATGCTCATGGAGAGGATCTCGTAGGAATGAGGATCTTTGAGATCCAGGTACTTCTTCAGGATCGGCCCGAACATCACCTTCTGCATCGCCCACAGGTGGTAGCCTGCCGTCACGGCGATGCCGCCGAAGATCACTATCAGGACGTATACGGGGAGGTTCTGGTAAGATCCGGCCAGAACCGAGAGCTCGGCCACAAAGCCGCACATCCCGGGAAGTCCCAGAGATGCCATGAAACCGGCCAGCATCAGGACCGCGAACTTGGGCATCCGATCGGATAGGCCACCGAGCTCGGAGATGATCCTGGTTCCGGCGGTGTGCTGTATGGTCCCGGCAGACATGAAGAGAACGCAGGTGATCAGGCCGTGGCTGAACTGCTGGAACATCGCTCCCTGGACCGATAGGACGCTGAGGGCCCCGGCACCAAGAAGGACGTAGCCCATGTGGCTAACACTGGAGTAGGCGACCATCTTCTTGAGGTCCTTTTGGGCCAGCGCCAGAAAGCCGCCGTAGACGATGCTCACAACGCCGATTATCGCCATCAGGGTGATGTAGTTCGCCGAGACGTTAGGCAGCATCGGCATTACCACCCTGAAGAGGCCGTAGCCGCCCATCTTCAGGAGGAGAGCTGCCAGAAGCACGCTCCCTGCGGTCGGCGCCTCGACGTGAGCATCGGGAAGCCAGGTGTGGAAGGGGACCGCGGGCATCTTCACCAGGAACCCGAAGAGGAGCCCGAAGAAGATGACGTTCAAGAGCATCGGCGAGAAGATCGTCGAGTCTCCCGTCGCCTCAAGAAGGGTCAGCATGTCGAAGGTTCTGAGACCTTCAGGCGTTCTGTAGCTGAAGTAGAGGGCGAATATCGAGAGGAGCATGATCAGACTTGCCACGTGAGTGTAGATGAAGAACTTGATCGCAGCATAGTCTTTCCTCGGCCCGCCCCATATCCCTATCAAGAAGAACATGGGTATGAGCACGATCTCCCAGAAGATGTAGAAGAGGAAGAAGTCGAGGGCCGTAAAGACTCCGAGAACTCCGACCTCGTTCAAGAGGAGGAGGGCGAAGAACTGGTTTGACCTCTTGCTCTCGCCCCAGGAGTATACCACCACCAGGACGCTCACGATCGTCGAGAGGAGTATCAAGGGCAGACCTATGCCGTCGACGCCGACGGTGTACTTGACGCCTATGGCGGGAACCCAGTCGTAGCTCTCTACAAACTGCATCGCGTTCGAGGTCTTGTCGAACTCCTGGAACATCTGGAGCGATATCGCCAGGGGGACGAGGGACCCTATCAGGGCCACATACTTCGCTGCCTTCCCGTTGAGGAAGGCGAAGACCGCTGCTAAGAGTGGTATGGCGATCATCAGTGATATGGCGTTGTCAATCATATCGCCACCCCCATCGACGCCAGTTGAATCAGTATCAGCAGGACCGCTAGCCCGAGAACTATGGCGGTGAGATAGTTCTGAATCACACCGGTCTGGACCTTACGCAGAGTTCCGCCGAATCCGACTGATATGGCGCTTATCTTGTTCACTGTGCCGTCTATGATCTTGAGGTCGATCATGTTCGAGACCAGAGCGATACCGTAGACCACCTTCTCTGCAAACCAGAGGGTGTAGATCTCGTTCTGGTAGTACCTCTTGAGCAGGAGGTGCCGCAGAGGATCTCTATCTGAGGTGATCATCCCCGGGTCGAACCTCTTCCACCGCGAGTAGAAGAGAGCGGCGATCAGTATGCCGCCGACGCCGATTATGATCGGGAGGATCTTGATGATGAAGGGCTCGGTGACGTGAGATGCGTGCTCGACGTGGTGGCCTCCGATCACCGCCAGCTCCTCAAAGTCGACTCCATAATGCTCGAAGTTGTTTCCGACGTAGTGGTAGAAGTTCTCCTGAGTGGGCATCCCCATGAAGAGGGCGAATAATGCGAGGATCACCAGAGGGCCCAGCATTATCCAGGGCGATTCGTGCTTGTGATAGTCGCTCCTCGCCTCACCGTCAAAGGTCAAGAACCAGAGCCTGAAGGTGTATATGGCGGTGAGAAGGGCCGCTACGATCGCGAAGATGTAGGGGACCCAGCCGAATCCCATGGCACCGTGCTCGTAGGCGGTGACGATGATCTCGTCTTTGCTGAAGAACCCGGTGGTCAGGGGGAAGCCTGCCAGGGTTAAGGACCCCGCGAGCATGGTGAGCCCGGTCCACTTCATGTGCTTCAGGACGCCTCCCATCTCCCTCATATCGTTGGTGCCGACGGCGTGGATCACGCTTCCGGCGCAGAGGAAGAGGAGGGCCTTGAAGAAAGAGTGGCCGATCAGATGGAACATGGAGACTCCGACGGAGAACGCTCCCATGGCAGCTCCGATCCCGAGGCCCGCCATCATGTAGCCGAGCTGGCTGACGGTCGAGTAAGCGAGGACCCTCTTGATGTCGAACATCACCAGGCCCATCGTCGCTGCGAAGAGCGCCGTGAAGGCGCCGACGTAGGCGACCACCATGAGCCCGTTGGGTGCCGCATAGAAGAGCGGGAACATCCTTGCCACCAGGTAGACCCCCGCGGTAACCATGGTGGCGGCGTGGATCATCGCCGAGACCGTGGTGGGACCCTCCATGGCGTCAGGAAGCCAGACGTGCAGCGGGAACTGACCCGACTTGCCGACGGCTCCGCCGAAGAGGAGCACCGCGATCCAGGTGAGCTGGTCGGGGGGTATCAGGGTCAGGCTGTCGTAGATGGTCTGGAACTGGAGCAGGTACGCCCCATCCGGAAGGGTCAGGTTCAGCTTCAACATGTTGGTGTAGAGGAGAACTATCCCCGCGAGGAACATCACGTCTCCGACCCTGGTCACCAGGAAGGCCTTCTTGGCGGCGGAGGCCGCAGAGGGCTTTCGGTACCAGAACCCGATCAAGAGGTAAGAACAGAGACCCACCAGCTCCCAGAATATGAAGAGCTGAAGCAGGTTGTCGGAGAAGACCAGGCCCAGCATCGCCGCGGTGAAGAGGCCGGCCTCAGCGAAGTACCGTGCCATCCCAGGGTCGCCCTCCATGTATCCTAGAGCGTAGGTGTGGATCATGGTACAGACGAAGGTGACCATCAAGAGCATCACAATCGCCAGCGGATCTATCAGGATCCCGGCGTTGAAGCTCGCAAACCAATGCATCGACTGGTGGACTATCTCATCGTTGGGATAAATCTCCCTGAATATCCCAAAGGATAGTATGAACCCCGCGAAGGTCGCCAGAACTGTGAAGAACCCGCCCCCCTTTGGCAGATGCCAACCCAGAAAGATCGTAAGCACGAAGGCCAGTATCGGCAAGCCCACGATCAGATAGGCGTAATCTTGGTACATCCCTTTACCACCTCAGCGCGTTGATGTTGTCCAGCTCTATCGTTCCGTACAGCCTGTACAGCACGATCAGTATGGCGAATCCAACACCGGCCTCCGCAGCGGCCAGGGCAATGGAGAACAGGGCGAATACCTGGCCGTTCACGTTGGGCAGGTAGGCCGAGAACGCCACCAGATTGATGTTTGCGCTGTTCAGCAGGATCTCCACGCACATCATAAGCTTGATACCGTTCCGCTGGGTCAGAAGGCCGTAAAGGCCGATGGTGAACATCGCCGACGCCAGCAGCACGTAAAGCACTAGTGGGATCATCTGTTTTCCTCCCTCCACCCCATCATCTGGGCAACTCCTTTCTTGCGACGTATATCGCTCCGATCAGGGCTGCCAGAAGCACCAGGGAGAGCACCTCGAAGGGGAAGAGATATACTGTGAAGATCTCAACACCAACCTCCCCTATTCCGCTCTCCGGGGCCCTGGCCCCCTCTCTCGGCTCGAAACTGTACGAACCCTTCTCCTCGCTGCCCCATGGTGTCGCTGCGATCAATACGAGCAGCGTGGCCAGAAAGATCAGCGTTAAAATCGCCGTTTTTACCTTAACCATGGGATTCCTCCTCCATCAGCGTCTTTCTTGTGAGCATTATTGCGAAGAGTATCAGCACTCCCACCGCTCCGATGTACACCAGAACCTGGGCCACTCCAACGAAGGTGGCGTTCAGGAATATGTATAACGCAGCCACCGCGGCAAAACTCCCCAGGAGATAAAGGCCGCTGTGTACTATGTTTCTGGAGTAGACGGTGAGGATTGAGAGGCCGAGGATAATCACTGCGAGCAGGGAGAAAGCTCCAAGCTCTATCAGGTACCTTATGTCGTAAAACTGAGTCAGATCTATCATCCGGTCTCACCCTCCGATAGTTTATTCTGCCTTCTTCTTGGCGGCCTTCTCGCCGGAACCCTTCTCTCCTTCTTCGGCGGCCTTGGCCTTGGCTGCCTTCGCCTTCTTGGCTTTGGCTGCCTCGGCGGCCTTCCTCTTCTTCTCCTCAGCGGCCTTCTTCGCCTCTTCGGCGAGCTCGGCCAGCTCCTGGTCGGTGTACTGACCGACGGCGATATCCTCGGGACCGTATACTATGTCGTCCCTCTCCCAGCCTGCGATCTCGAAGACCTTCGACATGGTCAGGCAATTGGCCGGGCAGTCGTCGACGCAGAGGCCGCAGAACATGCATCTGCCATAATCGATCTGAGGATACTGTTGCTTTTTGTTCTTGAGGGGGTTTCCGCGCGCATAAGGCACCAGCTCGATGCAGTCGTTGGGGCAGATCCGTGCACAGGCACCGCATCCGATGCACTTTCTGATCTCCAGAACGTGGACGCCCCTCTCCGCCTCAGGAAGCTCCATGATCTTCTCTGGATAGAGACGGGTGACCTCCACGCCGCTCATCGAGCGCTTCAGAGTCATTTTGAGGTTCTTAAGCACCATAGATCGTCACCTCATGCGAAGTACAGTCCCACTGCTACAGCCCATGCGAGGTTGACCATCGATAGGGGGAGCAGTATCTTCCACCCGAGGTCTGTAACCTGGTCTATCCTGAACCTGAGAAGCGACACCCGCACCCAGATCAGGGCCACCAGCACTATGAGCAGCTTCATGAAGAACCAGATCATCGGCGATATGAAGGATATCACCGGGATGACGGGGCCGTTCCAGCCTCCCAAGAAGAGGAGGACGAGCAGGACGGAGCCGAGGAGCATCATGTTGTACTCCTGGAAGTAGAGCAGGCCGAACCGAATTCCGCTGTACTCGGTGTTGTAGCCGGCTATGATCTCCTCCTCGGCCTCGGTCTGGTCGAAGGGCATCCTCCCCAGGTCCGTTATGAGGGCGATGCCAAATATCACGAAGCCGAGTGGCTGGGCTAAAGCGAACCAGATGCCCTGTTGGGCCTGGACTATCTCCACCAGGTTCAAGCTGTGAGCCATTATCGCGACGCTTATGACGCAGACCCCCATGGGAACCTCGTAGGCGATCATCCTCGCTATGCCACGAAAGGCTCCCAACATCGAGTACTTGTTATTCGAAGACCAGCCCGCCATGAAGGCGGATATCGCCATGATGCTCAGCGCCGCCTCGACGTAGAAGGCGCTGATGTCCATGTTGGCCACCACCAGGGGGATCTCTTTGCCGTCTATGATCACGGCGCCGAAGGGCATCGCCCCCGCCACCAGCATGGTGGTGGCGCTGGCCACGATCGGGGCCCATACGTAGACGGGCTTGTCCGCGCCCCTCGGGATGATATCCTCCTTGGTGAAGAGCTTGATGGCGTCGGCGCCCAGCTGAAGGATACCCCATCGACCGCCGACCCTGTTAGGTCCGTACCGCCCCTGAAGGTCGCCCATGACCTTCCTCTCGAGCCAGACGACGGCCATCGCAGCCACGTTTATGACCGAGGCGAGGATGGCGGCGCCGATCAGCCCGATGATGAAAGCGTACAACTTGGGCTCTTGGGCTGCAAATTCTGTGATCGCAGATAATACCAAATTCATTCCCTCCTACCTGTCCACCTCGCTGGTGCAAGCGTCCATGCTGCCCGCGATGGCGACGACGTCGGCTATGTAGACGCCCTCGAGAAGCGGGGGAAGGGCCTGGAAGTAGGCGTAGACCGGCCCCCGAGCCTTCACCTTGGCGGGCTTATCGGACCCGTCGCTCACTACGAAGAATCCCATCTCTCCCCGGTGGTCTTCGACCCGGTAATAGGCCTCGCCCGGCTCGGGCTTGATCCTCTTGGGGACGCCCTCGGCCATTATGGGGCCGCTTGGGATCTGGTCCAGACACTGCTCTATGATGTAGCAGCTCTCGAGGATCTCGTCGAGCCTGACCTCGACCCGTGCCTTGGAGTCGCCCTCCTTCCTGGTGATCACATCGAAGTCCATATCCTTGTAGAGGAGATACGGATCTTCCCGCCTCATGTCGTAAGGCGTATCCGACGCCCTCAGGGGCGGGCCTGAGACCCCGAGCCTTCTCGCCTCCGACGGCGAGAGGACCCCCACCCCCTCCATCCTCTTCTGATAGATGCTGTCGGAGAGGAAGAGCTCCTTGTACTCATCGGTCTTCTGCCTGACCATCTTGAGGACGTCCAGGGTCATGTCCTTGAAGCCGTCAGGTAGATCGTTTCGGACCCCGCCAAACCGGACGAAGCTGTGGTTGATCCTCGCTCCGGTCACGCTCTCTATGCAGCTGAGGACATCCTCTCGGTCGATGATCATGTAGAGGAAGGGGGAGAAGACGGCGCTTCCGATGAGGGTCAGAAACTCGCCGGTGCCCAAGAGATGGCTCTGGATTCGAGAGAGCTCCTCCAGGATCATCCGGATGTACTGGGCCCTCTCGGGAGCCTCGACTCCAAGAAGCCTCTCCACGGCGCCGCAGTAGGCTTCGTTGTTGGTGAGGGAGGCCATGTAGCAGAGCCTGTCGGTGATGGGTATGCCCTGCACGTAGGTCCGATTCTCCATTATCTTCTCGATGCCCTTGTGGATGTAGCCCACGTCCAGGAAGGCCTTCTTCACCCTCTCTCCATCCACCAGGATGTCCAGGAGGAAAGGTCCGGGAACGACGGCGTGCTGGGGACCCATGTGGAGGATCATCTCAGACTCGCTCTGAATCTCCCTCTCCTCCCTCTCCCGGAAGGTGGGATACTCCGGCCTCTCGACAGGGACTGCCCCAGCCTTGATCTCGGCCTCGCTGGGGGGGAAGGAATACTCGGTGTACCCCTCGGAGGTGACCCTCTCTATCGCCCTCTCGGCGGTGGTGTAGTCGGGGTAGCCCTTGAAATCCTTCCTCCAGGGCCAGACCCCCACCAGCTCGTCGCAGAGCAGAAGGGGATAAAGCTCGGGATGGCCCTCGAACTCGATGCCCAGCATCTCCCAGATCTCGCGCTCGTACCAGTTGGCGTTCCAGTAAAGGCCCGTCAGAGACTTGACCGACGGATTATTCCTTTCGGTCTTCACCTTCAGGAGCGCCACCACCTGGTGCGCGCCGTGGCTAGCCAGCATCTCCGTGACCTCGAAGAGGCCGTCGTTGATCCTGTCCACGCCCGCCGCGCCGGAGTAGTGGTCGAAGCTGTGATTGTCCCTCAAGTACTTACAGACGTCCACGATCTTGTCAGGCTTGATGGTGGCCCAGAGCTGCCGCTCGGGTGCGACCTTCGCCTCCTCGATCGCTCCCGGAAAGGCCGACTGCAGGGCAGACAAGACATCATTTGCAGTTGTCAACGGTGAACTCCTCCTCTCTAATAGCCTCTCTTGTCTTCACGCTGCTTGATCTTCTCCTGAAGCTCCCTGAAGCCCTCGATGAACTTCTCAGGCCGAGGGGGACAGCCCGGGACGAATACGTTTATGGGGAAGAACTTGCTGGTGTCGTTTATGATGTTGTAGGAGTCGTAGAAAGGCCCGCCGGAGATGGCGCACTCGCCTATCGCCATGACCCATTTTGGCTCCGGTATCTGCTCCCACAGGTTCTTGATCGCCGGCAGGTACTTTCGTGTTATGTAGCCGCTGATGATCATGACGTCGACCTGCCTGGGGGTCGCCCGGGGAAATATGCCGAACCGATCGCAGTCGTAGTGGGGACATCCGAAGACGAGCATCTCGACTCCGCAGCACCCCATCGGCTGCATCAAAAACCACAGGGAGTTCTTCCTGCCCCAGTTCAGGACGTTCTTTATGGGGCCCATATCGATGATCTCGTGGATCTTCTCCGTGGTGGTGAACCAGACATCGGTGAGGGGTCTGCCCCAGATAGTCCACTTCTCCAATTCCTTATCAACTGCAACAGGCAGAGGTATGACATCGCTTATACCCAACGCAACGCCTCCTTCTTGATGGCATAGAGCAACCCGATCAACAGCACGACGATGAAAATCAGCATGTCGATGACCGCAATGTTCACTCCTCCCAAGGTGGGGATCACCTCGGAAGCGTAGACGTAGATCCATGGATAGAGGAAGAGAACCTCAACATCGAAGATCACGAAGACGATGGCGAAGAGATAATACTGGACGTTATACTGGATTATAGCCTCCCGTATAGGTCTCAGCCCGCCCTCGTAGGTAGACCTCTTCTGAAAAGTTGATTTCTGAGGAGATATGATCTTCACGGCAGCCAGCGCGCCAATAGGCACAACGGCACCTATTATCAAAAACATAATAAGTGGGATATAATAGTCCACTGCCACCATTTCGCCGCTCATTTTTTACCTCCGTTAGCCGTAAGAGCTAAACACAAGGTACTGATATAAAAGGTTTATGAGAAAATCGATTAGCATCACTACCGCTAAGCGGTGATCTGGTCGGTCACTAAAGGCATCAAACTCGGATAATTCAGGTGAGTTTAGGTGGATTATATAAGACAGATGGAGATCGAGCCCGGGATGGACGCAGATGAGCTGGTGAGAATGATGGAAAATTGCGGCTTTGGCGCGAGAAGGCTGGCTGAAGCCGTAAATATCTACCAGGAGATGCTATCGGGGGATTACACCAAGTTCTTCACCCTGGCTGGCGCGATGGTTCCTGCGGGGATGAGAAATATAGTATCGGGACTTATAAGAGATGGCAAGATAGACGTTCTCATCTCCACGGGAGCAAACCTCGTCCACGACGTGATCGAGGCCTATAGCCATCACGTACTGGGAGATGCTGAGGCCTCCGACTCCCGTCTAAGAGACGAGGGGGTGAGCAGGATATACGACGTCTACGTCGGAGACGACGACTTCATCCGGTTCGAGGAGCTCCTCCAGCAGCTTCTCCCCGAAAGCAGAGATCCGATGGCCGGAACCGAGCTTCTCAGGCACTTGGGCAGCAGGATCGATGATGAAAAGTCGATCCTCCGGGCCGCCTCCGACTGCGGTGTTCCCATCTTCTGTCCGGCCATCTCGGACTCGATGATAGGTCTGCAGGCCTGGCTGTACAAACAGACAAATAAGCTCAACCTCGACGCCTTCAGCGACGTCGGAGAGCTGGTGGAGATCTGCTACGCCGCTGAGCGGTCCGGGATAGTCATCATCGGGGGAGGGGTTCCAAAGAACTTCGCCCTCCAGTCGATGCTCGTCACCCCCAAGAGCTTCGAATTGGCCATCCAGCTCACCACGGACCGGCCCGAGCCCGGGGGTCTTTCGGGCGCGTCCCTCTCCGAGGCGGTCTCCTGGGGCAAGATCGCGCCAGAGGCGAGGAAGGTGACAGTATACGGCGATGCCACCATCAACTTCCCTCTGATGGTGGCGTCCGCCCTCACCCGGCTCGAGAGGGCCTGATCGGCGTTTTCGTTCGCCAGAGGATGTGATACCATTCAGAGGACAGGAAAGATTCTTGACGTGGTGGTGGGGATCAGCGGAGCTTCCGGGGTCGCCTACGGGATCAGGCTCCTGGAGGTCCTGGCTGAGATGGGGTGCACGACCCACCTGGTGATGACCGAGGCCGCCAGGAAGATAATCGAGATCGAGACCGAGGAGAGCCCCATCGAGGTGGAGATGATGGCAGATCGGGTCTATTCAGCCCGCGACTTCACGGCGTCTATCGCCAGCGGGTCCAACATCTTCGACGCCATGGTGGTGGCTCCCTGCAGCATGAGAACCCTGGCGGGGATTGCGAACGGCATATCCGACACCCTCATCACCCGGGCGGCGGACGTCTGTTTGAAGGAGAGGAGGAGGCTGATTTTGGTGACTCGGGAGTCGCCCCTCAACCTCGTCCACCTGAAGAACATGGTCGCAGCCACGGAGGCCGGGGCGATCATACTTCCGCCGTGTCCCGGATTTTACTCGAAGCCCGGAAGCGTCGAGGAGATGGTGGACGTGGTGGTGGGGAGGGTCCTCGACCTTTTGGGGGTCAAGCACGACCTTTACCAGAGGTGGAGGACTCCGCTGAGCGGAAATGCTTATAACGACGAAAATCAGATTGAGAAGAGGTGACCTAGATGAAATGTCAAATCTGTGGTGTCGACAAGGAGACGTTGCCTGTAAAAGCCAATCAAGCTACCATACATGGCCTCGAGGATACAGTTTTTCACGTCTGTAAGGAATGTCTTGAGGCTGCTCATGAGTCTTACTCAGACAAGGAATTTCTTTTAAAGAAGGGAGGAGAGGGATAGGAGCCCTCTCATCAAGCCCGAAGATATGGACCATATTTTGGAGGGAGACGTTCCCATATCTGGAGACCAGCTCAGGCTTGGACTAAATGTATAATCGGCGTTGATGATCGACGATGGCGGTCTCTGACGGGACGGTCTCGGATAAACTTAAATTCGGGATGGTTCGTAGTTCGTACACAATACCAACACGAGGCGAGATAATTTGACACCATTTATTGAGATCCGGGACTTGACGGTGCGATTTGGCGAAGTTGAAGCCCTGCGTAATGTCAATTTGGAGATCAAAGAGGGCGAGTCTCTCGGCGTCCTGGGAAGGAGCGGGTCGGGCAAGAGCGTCCTATTGCACGTCCTCCGAGGCGTGGAGCCCTTTGAGAATATCAGCGGCAACGTGATCTACCACGTCGCAAGATGTGCCGAGTGCAGCCACGTCGAGCCGCCGAGCAAGGTGGGAGAGACGTGCAGGTGCGGCGGGCCTTTAGAGGCCTTCGACGCCGATTTCGTCTCTCTGGGGATCAACGATCTGAAGAGGCGTGACATATCTCGCAGGATAGCCATCATGCTTCAGCGGACCTTCGCCCTATACGGCGACGAGAGGGTGATCGTCAACGTAATGCGCGCCGTCGAGGAGGCGAGCGGCGGGTCCATAAGCGTCAACCGCGCTGCGGACCTGCTGGACGAGGTGAACATGTCTCACAGGATGATGCACGTCGCAAGAGAGCTCTCCGGCGGCGAGAAGCAGCGTGTGGTTCTCGCACGTCAGCTCGCCAAGTCGCCGATGATGCTCCTCGCCGACGAGCCCTCCGGGACCCTGGACCCCAAGACCGCAGACCTGGTCCACGAGAGCATCAGAAGGGCGGTCGAGGACTTCAACATGACCATGATCATCACCAGCCACTGGCCTGACGTCATGGTGGAGCTGACGGACCGCGCCGTCCTCCTCGACCACGGTGCGATCGTATCCCAGGGCGATCCCTCGGATGTCGCCGCCGAGTTCGTCTCCATGGCCGGCAAGATGGAGGAGAGGAAGAAGGCCGACGTCGGTGCTCCCATAATCAGGTGCAGAGACCTCGCCAAGCGCTACATCAGCATCGACCGCGGCGTCGTGCGGGCCGTGGATGGGGTCAGCCTCGAAGTATACGAGGGAGAGATCTTCGGCCTGGTGGGGACGAGCGGCGCGGGCAAGACCACCCTCTCCAAGATCCTGAACGGGATCATCGCCCCGACCAGCGGCGGGATCTGGTGCAGGGTGGGAGACGACTGGGTGGACATGACCGTCCTCGGCGCGGACCAGAAGGGGAGGGCAACAAAGTACATGGGGATGCTCCATCAAGAGTACACCCTCTATCCCTACCGCAGCGTCATCGACAACCTCACCGAGTCGATCGGCCTCGCGCTCCCCTTCGAGCTGGCCGAGAGGAAGGCGATCCACACCCTCACCACTGTGGGCTTCACCGAGGACGAGGCCGAGCTGGTCCTCTCCAAGAGCCCCAACGAGCTGAGCGAGGGCGAGAGGCACAGGGTGGCCATGGCCCAGGTCCTGATCAAGGAGCCGAGGATAGTGGTCCTGGACGAGCCGACGGGAACGATGGACCTAATAACCAAGATGGACGTCTCCAAATCGGTCCTGAACGCCCGAGACGAGCTCGGCGAGACCTTCCTCATCGTCAGCCACGATATGGACTTCGTCCAGAACGTCTGCGATCGGGCGGCGTTGATGCGAAACGGCAAGATAGTTCACCTTGGAACGCCCGACGGTGTGCTCTCCCTCATGACGAAAGAGGAAGAAGAGGAGATGCTGGGGAGTTGACTTGAAAGTTTTTGTAGATGGTGCGGAGATCTCCCTCAAGGACGGGTCGGCCCTGAAAGACGCCCTCCAGGCGAGCGGCGTCTCGCCTCGGGAGGAGACCATCGTCGGGATAGTCAAGGGCCGGGAGGAGGTGGCAGAAGAGACCAACTCCTACTGGCTCAACACCACCAAGGGAAAGCTGAGGATAGAGCTCCTCGATACGGAGATCCAGGAGAGGTGGCACAAAGCCGTCGGCCAGATCTCGGGGCTCAGGGCACGTTGGAGCGACGGTGCGGCCGTCGCCTTCGGGCCGGTCTCAGCGAAGATAGCTCCCACCAGAGAGGAGCACGAGTACGACCGATGGGAGGTGGTCTTTGGCGCCAGCGGCTTTGAGGCCGATAAGGCTCAGGTGGTCTTCGCGAGAAAGAGGCACTCTGCAGCCTACGGCGCGCCCGCCGAGAATCGGGGCGTATTTGCCAACGTGGTGAGCGGAAAAGACCTCCTCGGAAGGCTCGAGATGGGCGACCAGATCCTGGATGCTGAGCCGATCGTGGAGTGGGCGGCCCTCTCCGAGAAGATGGCGACAAAGGACCTGTCCCTCCCTCTCTCCGAGGGGATGGAGATATACACCGGAATAGAGGTGAACCTGATCGAGGAGGCACCCCAAGGAGCAGAGTTCTTCTTGGCAGCGACGAGGGACGGCGTCTTCTCGGTGGACGGCGTCTCCAGCTCCTACACCTCCTCCGACGTCCTGGTAGGCGAGCGGATCGAGTTTGAGAACCGCGAGCCTAGAGCGGAAGGGGCCGTAACCATCCGGATCAGCGGGAGGGGCCTGGGGAGGATCTTCATCTACAAGGCGGACCGAACCTCGATCCCCACCCACTCTGTGGTGGGAAAGGTCTCCTCAGGGATGGACCTGGTGAAGCTCGCAGAGCCCGGCATGAGGCTGGCGGTGAAGGTCAGCCCGGAGAGGATAATGCTGATGGGGCTCCCCCTCCAAGAGGCCGAGGAGATCGCGAGGTCCCGGGGGATCGGTTTCGAGGTCGAGGGCTACACCGGCGACGACGCCGTGGTGGTGGAGCAGAGGCCGGTCACCACCATGCAGATCCTCAAAGAGGGAAGGGTCAGAGTCACGACGATCCCGGCCGACCGGATGGTGGCGATAGAGCTCTACGACGACCGCGCCCCCAAGTCCCTAGACTACTTCAGGCACGTGGTGGGCCTGAAAGAGAAGCCCGTAGGCCCCCTTCCCGTCTACTTCGTCTACGAGAATACCGTCCTCTTCAAGCCGACGATATCGGCCACCAGCTACAAGGAGATCCTACCCGAGAACAAGCCGGCGGAGGTGGTCAGGGCGGGAGAGATCGGTATCACCAACCAGGCCGCCAAGAACGCCGGCCTGGTGGGCGTGAAGCTCGTGGACGACCCCAAGTACGGCCCCTCGGGAGAGAAGTTTTTGGCGACGAACATCGTCGGTCGCATCCTCGACCTGGAGAAGCTGCGGGACGTAAAGGAGGAGGAGACCGTCTACGTTCTGGAGGTGCGATAGGTGAAGGCTACCAAGTACGTGGTGACGAGTCCGGACTCCGACGTCCTCCCCTCCGACATCGCTCTCAAGATCTACGAACTCGGGCGGGAGATCAACGTAAAGGAGACCTGCTTTGGAGTCATCATCGACGGCGAGGAGGAGGACGTCGAGGCGACGGTCAAGGAGATCAGGGCGATGGACGAGAGCAACATCTTCATCAAAGATAGGGGCTTTCCGCCCGGCGATCCTCGAAGGTGTCGGGGCCACCGCGGCGGGGGCGCGAGGCCCGGCTTTTACATGATGCAGCACGAGTCCGAGATCCTGCCCCTGATATCCCGGGGCCTCGCCTCCGAGGCGAGGGGCGAAGAGGTTCCACCAGAGATCGGGACGAAGAAGCGACCGAGCCTAAAGAGGCTTGAAGAGATGGTAGAAGAGGAGTTTTCCTGAGGTTGGTTCATGGTTAAAGTCATGGTATACCCTCCCACCAGCATGATCCTGGCAGATCTCGTCGAGAGGACCGGCCACGAGGCGCTGGTGGTATCAAAAGAGGTCAGAAAGAAGGTCAGCACCCCCGGTCTCGACTCGCCCCCCCTGAATATGACCCCCGAGGACCCGAAGAAGGGGCTGAAGTACGCCGCCGTCGACGTACCCTCCGGAGTCCGGGGAAGGATGTCCCTCCTGGGGCCGATGATCGAGGAGGCGGAGGCCGCCATTGTCATAAGAGGCGACGACTGCACCCTGGGGTGCACCGGCTGCGCCAGGACCAACGAGCTGACCCGCTTTCTCCTCAAAACGAGACGAATCCCCCTCCTGGAGCTGGATTATCCCGAGGATGAGTTTCAGGCAAAGAGGTTCGTCCACAAGATACGCGAGTTTCTGGAGGGTCTGAATTGATCAGGATAGCCCAGCTCTCCTGCGGCTCTGAGTACAGCGGCGTCCAGGGGGAACTGGAGAAGGCCGCCGAGATGGTCGGCGCGGAGCTCGTCTTCCCAGAGGTCTCCCTGGAGGACGTCAGGAACGTCGAGGAGAGGTTCGGGATCGAGGTGGCCAGCGGCGACCTGAACCTGGCCATGGCGAGGGCCACCCGGATCGTGGAGAACCCCGACCTCGCCGATGCCGTCTTCGTGGCCACATGCTTCCGGTGTGCCGAAGGGGCGATAGTCCGCAGCGAGATCCGAAAGTACATCCACGAGAACTCGCGGATCCCGGTCCTCAGCTACTCCTTCACCGAGAGGACCACTGCCGAGACCCTCCTCACCCGGATGGAGGCCCTCGTCACCACCGCCAAGTTCAAGGGGCTCTTATCTCGGGAGAGGCAGACCGGCCTCACCGCAGGGATCGACTCCGGCTCGACCACCACCAAGTCCGTGGTTATGCAGGATAACCAGGTCATCGGAACCGGCTGGGTTCCCACCACTGAGGTCGTCAAGAGCGCCGAGGCCGCCTACAACGCTGCCCTTGAGTCTGCCGGTGTCAAAAGAGAAGAGATCCAGGGCCTGGGGACGACCGGTTACGGCCGCCACCTGGTCGGCAAGGAGTTCGGAGCAATGCTGATCCAAGAGGAGATCACCGTCAACTCCAAGGGGGCGGTATTCCTCGCGGACGCCCAGAAAGGTGAAGCCACGGTGATCGACATCGGTGGAATGGACAACAAGGCGATATCTGTCCAGGACGGTATCCCCGGAACCTTCACCATGGGCGGGATCTGCGCCGGGGCCTCGGGAAGGTTTCTGGAGCTGACAGCGCGGCGGCTGGGGGTCGATATAACGGAGCTGGGAAAGCTCGCTCTGAAGGGGGACTACGAGAAGGTGCCCATGAACAGCTACTGCATCGTCTTCGGAACTCAGAGCCTGGTGAACAGCCTCTCGGCGGGCAGCAGGCCCGAGGACGTGGCCATGGCCGCCTGCCACAGCGTCGCAGAGCAGGTCTTCGAGCAGCAGCTCCAGGAGGTGGAGGTGAAGGAGCCGGTGATCATGGTGGGGGGCACCGCCCTGATCGAGGGCCTCCCGCGGGCCATGGAGCAGCTCCTGGGCCTCAAGGTGATGGTCCCCGATTACGCCCAGTACATAGGCTGCGTTGGAGCGAGCCTTCTCGTCTCGGGCCTGGTGGAGGATTGAGATGGAGATGGACCCCCTCGAGGTCTTCGAGGTCGAGATGCCCGGCGAGGATTACGGGGCCGAGAAGTACCGAGAGATCATCATGGACATCCTCCAGGATCTGGGGCTGATCAGGTCGATTGGGAGGCTCTACGTTTACGTCGACATCGAGGCGCCCTACTTCGCCGTCTTCGGGATGATCCGGGGCAAGCTGCCGCCCCTGAAGGTCAGCGACGTCGGCGACCTGGTACCAGCCGAGGGCGGATTTCAGATCACCGTAGAGGACGAGGAGCACATGGCGAACCTGATCCGGGTCCTCTGGAGCACCTTTGGCCGGGATAAGGTGGAGCAGCCCGAGAGGAACGTTCTGGTGGTGCTATCGGACGAGTCTCCCCAAGATCTGGTGGTGGCGGACACCGAGACCGAGTTCAGAAGAGACCTCATGGACGCCCTGGTCCGGATAGCTCCGGAGGGGTTCCGGAACCGGAGGAACGAGATGGGCAAAGAGAGCTTCTTCTTTTTGGCCGCAGAGGAGACCATAAAGCCCGAGATGGTGGCCGAGGCGAAGGAGAGACTGGGAGGCATGAGAGATGCTTGATCCCGTGATGTTCACAGGCGGCGTCTACAAGCACGACCTGGTGACCGAATTGATCGAGGACCTGGGAGGGTACGTCCTCCAGAAGAACGTCGCCCAGAGCGAGGTGATCCTTCTGATGCTCGTCCCTCACGAGGACATGTTGGTCCTGGAAGATCTGACCAAGGAGCTTCGAGGCAAGCTCGAAAGGGCACCTCTCACAGGAACGGAGATCGCCGTCGTCACCCCCACCCTGGCCATCCATCACCTCCCCCACCCCGCCTGTGACGTCGCCGAGTACCTGCGGAGGCACGGTGCCAAGAGCAACATGATCGGGATGGCCCGAGGCGTCGCGAGAGATATCGCCCAGATGGACGAGTACGAGACCGCCCTCATCAACGAGCACGACGCCGTCGTCTTCACCTTCGGCAACTTCGCCGACTGCATCCTCAAGAAGGAGCACCTCTATAGGAACCTGTCCGTTCCGGTGATCGTCACCGGAGGCCCCGAGATGAAGAAGGAGGATCTGCCCTACGCCTTCGAGTACGTACCAAACGTAGGCCGGATCGCCCATCGATCCCGGAAGGCGACGGAGATAGGAAGCCTCGACAACATCGTGGCGGCGGTGGGAAGAGCCCTGGACAGCGTCCGCAGTCAGATCTCAAAAGACCCCCTGACCACCACGCCGCCGAGGGCGATGGAGGTGGTGAGAGAGCAGGTGCCAGACATAATGCAGTCTTACTCGCCCCTCCCCATAGCCCTGAACCTGGACGGCCTGAGGATAAAGCTGCCCTACGACGAGTACCACGATGCGGTGGCTGGGGTGACCTTCGACGAGGGCGTTACCCTGGGGGAGATCGCCAAAGTTCTGCCCTCCAGGATGAAGAACTATATACTCGTCCGGATATTGCCCATGTCGGAGACCGGCTTCATGGTCTAGGTGAGCTGTTATGAGCTTTGAAGAAGATCTTGACAGAATCCGCAAGAAGGGCAAAGAGCAGACGGCAGAGGATATGCTAGCCGCGATCGAGGAGACGTACGGCGAGGTGCCGTACATATTTCGGTTCATGGAGGACAAGCCCGAGCTTCTGGTCACCAAGATCCTTCACAACAACGCCATCATCAGAAGCTCCCAGGCTCTGGACCTGGAGACCCAGGAGCTGATATCCATCGCCGTGGCCGCAGCCGTCCGCTGCAGCCACTGCCTCAAGCTCCATCTGAGGATCGCAAAGAGGATGGGGATCTCCGACGACGAGATTGGGGCCGCCCTCCTCATCGCCGGCAACATCGCCAACGCCACCGTCCTCGCCATGGCCACAAGAGAGCTGAACGAGGAGAGGGACGTCTGCCCGGTCTGCCAGGTGAGCGGCGGAAACGGCGATCCCATGGACATCTGACCGTATTCTTTGATCGGGGTCCAGATCTTCTTCATCTGGTCCTGGCCGCTTTCCTCAAGGTCCAATCTCAACCACCTCTCCGACGCTGCCTTTCGGGGCGAGGTAGACCTTGAACCCTGCCGCCTTAAATTCTCCGGAAGTCCTTCATTATTAATTAGGTCATTTTTATACCAACATTGATAAATATAACCTCCACCAATATTTATCCCAGCCGGAAGCCCTAACATACTCGATTTTCGCAGGAGCCTTTCGGCGATCAGAGGAGGTTATTAGCGTTGGCGCTCTATCCGGACGATAAAAGCTCAGAGCTCGATGAGATGAAGAAGAGGTGGAAGAAGAAGTTCTGGCCGGAGAACGCCATCTTCGAAGAGATCCATCCGGGTGATCGAATCTTCGTGGGGACCGGGTGCGGCGAGCCCCAGCACCTGGTCGGAGCCCTGAAGGGGTACGTCGAGAAGAGGCCCAAATCCCTCCTCGGCGCCGAGATGATCCACGTCTGGACCCTGGGGATCGCTCCCTGCGCCGAGGAGAAGTTCCGGGAGAACTTCAGGCTCAACTCCTTCTTCGTCGGGTCGCGGAGCAGAGGAGCAATCAACCGGGGGGACGCCGACTACACCCCCATCTTTTTATCGGAGGTTCCCTCCCTCTTCCGCAAAGGGGCGATCCCCATCGACGTCGCCCTGGTCCAGACCTCACCCCCCGACGACCACGGCCTGATGAGCCTGGGGGTCAGCGTCGACATCGTCAAAGCCGCGGTGGAGGCTGCGGGAATGGTCGTCGCCCAGATCAACCCCCGGATGCCCCGGGTCCACGGCGACGGCTTCATCGGCGTCGATGAGGTCGACCGGCTGGTCTATTGCGACGAGCCGATCCTCGAGTACCAGGACCCCGTCTATGGGGACGTCGCCCAGAGGATCGGCGGCCGCGTCGCTCGGCTCGTCGAGGACGGCTCCACCATCCAGGTGGGCTACGGCTCGGTACCAAACGCTATCTTATCGAACCTCGCGAGCAAGAAGCACCTGGGGGTCCATACCGAGCTCTTCACCGACGGGATCGCGGAGCTGATGCGGGCGGGGGTCGTCGACAACTCAAAGAAGACGATCGACCGGGGGAAGGCCGTCGCCTCCTTCTGCATGGGGATTGAGTCGACCTACCGGTTCCTGGACGATAACCCCCTCGTCGAGTTCAGGTCGATCGACTATACCAACAGCCCTCTGGTGATAGCCAGAAACCGGGGGATGACAGCGATAAATAGCTGCATCGAGATCGACCTCTCGGGCCAGGCTACGGCCGAATCTCTGGCCGGGGCCCACTACAGCGGGATCGGAGGTCAGGCCGACTTCATGCGGGGCTCGGTCCTGGCCCGGGGCGGAAAGTCGATCCTCGCTTTACCGTCAACGGCCGACGACGGCAGGAAGTCTAGGATCGTACCCGCCCTCGAGCCCGGCTCCGGCGTTACCCTCAGCCGGGGCGACGTCCACTACGTGGTCACCGAGTACGGGATCGCCTACCTCCACGCTAAGAACGTCCGAGAGAGGGCGATGGACCTGATATCGATCGCCCACCCCGACCACCGGCCCCGGCTGATCGAGGAGGCTAAGAGGCTGAACTTGATCTACCCGGACCAGGCCTTCGTCCCCGGCAAGGCCGGGATCTACCCCGAGAGCCTCGAGATCAGGAGGACGACAAAATCAGGCCTTACGATCCTGCTCCGGCCCGCCAAGATCACCGACGAACCCCTCCTCAAGGAGTTCTTCCACTCCCTCTCCGACGAGAGCCTCTACAGCAGGTTCATGACGGCGAGAAAGGAGCTCTCCCACCGTTGGCTCCAGGAGTTCGCCGTCATCGACTACTCGAAGAAGATGGTGATCCTGGCGACGGTGGAGCAAGGAGAGACCGGGAGGGAGACGATCGTCGGGGTCGGCCAGTACGACATCGCCGCCGAGACCCACATGGCCGAGGTCGCCTACGTGGTCAGAGACGACTATCACCGGCGAGGGGTGGGAAGGGAGATCCTCAGCCGCCTCACCCACCTGGCTAAAAAACAGGGGCTCCTCGGCTTTGTGGCCGAAGTTCTCACCTCGAACACCCGGATATTCCGGATGTTTCACAGCATGGGCTTCGCTCTGGAGAAGGTCTGGGAGGAGGACGGCGTCTACGAGATGAGGGTCCATTTCGACGACCTGGGATCGGCCCAGGGCAATGGCGAGGTCGAGGGCAGCCTGCGGGATTGAGAGGGCGCTTCTGCCGTCCTTGGATGTACGCTCCCTCGCTCCTTTTCGCGGCCTTTTCGGTCTCAGTCTCCATCGGCTTTGAGCATCCTCGGCCCCCGATCGTAGTCGAACCTGTTCGCCCTGAAGATGTAGGATAAGAGCTCTCTTATGCCCGCCAGTCCCGCCTCTTGGTAGGCCTTCTTCCAGATCCTCGCCGACGACCTCAGGGGCGCAGTCCTGGGGTTGACCCGCCTCATCGACCGGTCGAGGACCCTCTCCATCTCCGATGGGGTGATAGAAGGGTGGTTCCAGACCAGATGCTTTCCGTCGTAGTGGTGATAGTCGCGATCGAATATCCCGTACCTTCTATCGATCTCCTCCCAGAGCTCCGTCTTTGGGAGGGGAGTCAGAACGCAGATCTGGGTTAGATCCAGCTTTAGGGCGGCGAGCCGCTCGATATCTTCTTTCATCGACCCCTTTGTATCGCCCGCAAAGCCGATCATGTAGTAGCCGACGGTTCCCAGGCCGTGATGCTGGAGCCTCTCGACCGTCTCCAGGATCTCCTCGGCCCTCTCCCTCTTGGTCACGTCGTCGAGGACCTCCTGATGAAAGTTCTCGATCCCGATGGCGGCGCCTGCAAAGCCGCTGACGGGGTTACGCCACCCACAGCTCCGCCTCTTCGGCGTCCTCCTCATCTCCGCCCACTCGTCGATCTTATCTCGAAGATAGTCGGCCCTCGCCATGCAGCCCCAGACCATCTCGTGCTCGTCCAGGAGGTCGACGACCCGATCGGCGTGCCTTCGGTTCGCGCCAAAGCTCTCGTCCTCGATCACCACCACCTTGATCCCTTGCTCCTGATAGTAGGAGAGAACCCTATCGATCGACTCCAGGGGCAGGGGGCTGGGCCTGTTGCAGAAGCAGGGGGCCTGGCAGAACTTGCAGCCGACGCTGCAGCCCCTGATGGTGAAGAGGGCCCCATAGATGTTCAGCTTCAGGCCGAAGGTGGTGTCCAGGTGCTCGATGAGAGGCGGGTGGACGATCCTCTCCGCCGTTCGGCCGAAGTATGGAGCGACCTGGCTCTCGGCATATCCTACGAAGACCCGGTCGAACTTTTCTTTGATCTCCGGGGTGAGGGCGCCGTAGTTTCCCGCCCAGACCTCTCCGACCTTCCCAGAGGCCCGGGCGAGATCTGCCATCTCCAGGGCCTCCTCGGTCTCGCTCAGGTAGAAGGAGAGGCCGACCACGTCCCAGCCCTCGGCGAGCCTCCTTCTGTAATCCTCGAAGGTCGGAAACTCGGCGATCTCGATCTCGGGGATGTTCTGCTTGAGGAAGCGGAGGCCGAAGGACTGGTTTCGGGGCCATCGGAACCGAAACCACCTGGAGCGGGAGTTGGCGCCGATGTAGTCGTAGGGCTTGGTCTCGTTGCGGTATACGGTGGTGAATAGAACCCTCGGCGACGCGCTTTTCTGTTCGAGGCCGATTCTATTCGCCTCTTCGGGTTCGTAGCTCTTCATCGATCGACTCCTGGATTTCTCTAAATTGTGAGCAGCATGATTAAAGGGATCGTCAAGAGGCTCAGGCCGTAGGTGGCGATGACCAGAGCCGATGCGATCGACCCGTCGCAGCCGTACCGGTCGGCCAGAACCGCGGCCACCGTCCCCGAGGGCATGGCGGCCTCGATCAAAAGGATCTCGGTCACGGTCATGGGGAGAAGCTCGGCCTCGGCCATGGAAAAGGCGATCAGGGGCTTTGCGATCAGCTTTATCAGCGCCACGGCCACGATCAGGCCGGCGAGCTTTCTTGCGGGTATCGGCTTGAGCATGAGGGCGATGGCCAGGGCGACGAAGATCACCAGGGAGCCGCCGATGACGTCCAGCATCCGGAAGATGAGGTCGAGGGCGGTCTTGAGGACGGGGTTTGTCGGGGAGGGCTCGAGGAAGGAGAAGGCGAGCCCCAGGACCAGGGAGATGAATATCGGCGACCGGAGGAAGGTCCTCAGCCCCGAGGTCAATGATCCGCCTGCCCCCTGGCCGAAGCTGATGGCCACCGCCACCCCGACCGTGAATATGAGGATTCCGACGCCAAGCTCGCTTATCACCACCGCCTCGGCGAGCATCGCCGGATCGTCCGGGAAGGCCTGGCTGATCAGGGCGTAGCCCAGGGTGGAGGAGCTTCCGAAGGCCGCGACCAGGATGAAGGCCCCGAGCTGGCCGGCCGAAAGGCCGAGGGCTCGACCGGCGAGCCAGCCCAGGATCATGCAGATCAGGAGGGCGGCGGCCATGATCCCGACGGCGACCAGCTCGCCCCTCTCGAAGCTCTGCCGCGCGAGCCCCGAGAAGATCAGGGCAGGAAGGGCGAAGTCGGTCACCAGCCTTCCGAAGACCGGCCTCTGCTCTTCAGAGATGATCGACTTTCTCCTCAGAAGGAGGCTCGCCAGGATCAGCCCCACTATGATCGCGAGCGACTGCAAGAGGCTTGAGTAGATGGAGATCATGAGATTCGGCCCTCGGTGACTTTTCCGCCCTCAAGC
>NZ_JBNGCU010000020.1:0-22543 GCF_049974945.1 Methanocrinis sp.
TTAAACTCGATTTGACTTGATGAAAGGTTTTCAGATCATCAACTCTGATTGATTCTTGTTAAAACCGTTTAATCAAGTTGATTTAAATTTTGGCCCGTTTTTTCGGATTTTAGGCCAATTTTCAGGCTTAACCACAAGTTATATCTAGTTTAGAGCTGTTTTATTGTCAAAGAGCTTCTTTGAGGTGAGGAATCCATGATGGATAAGTTCGTATCAGAGCATCTGTGGAACAAGGAGGTAGAGGTCTACTTCGGCGGGGACGGAAACCAGCGGCTTCGCGGCAGGGTGGTGGGCTCCGCCGATGGCGTCCTGGTCCTGGAGAACGAGGGAAGGAGAGACTACGTGAACATCGAGAAGGTGATCGCGGCCTGGGAGGTCTGAACTCTCAGAGCCCCTCCTCATCTTTTTCCTCCTGCACCTTCCCCTCGTCCTGATCAGCATCTCCGATCTCTTTTCATTTTCATTATTTCATTAAATACTATTTGTGATAAATATTTATATCAGCGGACCCACAAAGTCTTTTGCTGGTGGTTGTAAAATGGACGAAGCGGTTTCTCAAGCGGATAAAGCGGATCTGGACCTGGCCGGCGTCGGCCAGAGACTGGCGTCTTACCTGGTCGATGTCGTCGTCTTGAGCGTCATCTACATCGCCCTGATATTTCTTTCTGGAGTCCAGATCGAAGAGGAGGCGATTGCCGGCGGCGACTTCTCGATGACCTTTATCGCGGTCTACATCCTCATGGCGGCGATCGCGATAGGGTACTACACCTACTTCTTCGGCAAAGGGCAGACCCCCGGGATGAAGCTGGTGGAGGTCAAGCTGATCCGCACCGACGGGGTCGAGCCGGTAGGCTACAAAAAAGGCTTCTTCCGGTGGATAGGGATGGAGATCTCGGGGATGGTGCTCTTCCTGGGGTACGTCTGGATCTTGATCGATAAGAAGAGACAGGGCTGGCACGACAAGATCGCCGGGACCTACGTGGTCAAGGCGTGATCGGAGGCGCTCAGAGAACTTTACCATTTATTTTTCTTAAATTGGAGCAAACCTCGGAAGCTGAAAGCTTTCTTGACCGTATTTTAATCATGGAGTGATAGTATAAATCCGACTTATTCCATCGTTACGCCTGCTGAAATATGAGAAATTATTTATATAAGTTTGAGTAATTGATCACTGCAGAATGGCTTTGGAGGTATCAGAAGATGGAGACGGAGATAGTTGTAGAGAGGGAGAAGATGGTCCTGAATCTGGCGGGCGCGGGACCGAGGCTGATATCTTACCTGATCGACGGGTTCATCGTCGGTGTGATCGGATCGGTCCTCAACTACGCCTCGATGAGCATCGGCGGGGCGTTCGGCGGGATACTCGCCTTTCTTGGTGTCTTGGTCTCGGCGGTCTACTTCGCCTATTTCTTCGGAAACGGTCAGACCCCGGGGATGACGGCGATGAAGATAAAGCTGATCGGCACCGACGGGACCTATCCAGTCGGATACGGCAAGGGCCTCCTCCGATGGATCGGGATGATCATATCTGCGGCGGTGATCCTCCTGGGGTACGTCTGGATCTTGATCGACAAGAAGAACCAGGGCTGGCACGACAAGATCGCCGGAACCTACGTGGTCAAGGCCTGATGAGATCCAGATTCAGTGGGGCGACTCCGAGCTCAGGAGGTCAAATCGGAGGATTCTGGGCCCTTCCAGTTCTCTTTATCTCGTCGGTCACCCTCACCTCGCCATCCTCAGGGGGCTCCCCGCCCCGATGTTTCGCGCCCCAGCGGAGGTTTCTGACGACCCCGTGGAGGGTTTGAACCTCCCGATCGGTCAGCTGCGCCCTCCCCAAGATCCTCTTCAGCATCAGCATCGTCTTATCGAGCTTGTGCTGGTGGTACTCCGACTCGACCAGGGCGACCCTGAAGTTGTCGTATAGCCAGGCGAGGCTGGCTTGGCCAGCCAGTTTGACCTCGCCGGGCTCCACCTGAGATAGCTCGTAAAATAGGATGGCTGCGGCGTGGGAGAGGTTCATTATCGGATAACCCGAGCTGGTGGGTATGGTGACGACTACGTCGCAGGCCAGAAGCTCCACCCGAGAGAGGCCGTCGTCCTCCCTCCCCAAAAGAAGCGCCACCTCGCCCGTCGTCCCATCGAGCCTCTCGGCCAGTTCTTGGGGACTGAGGCTCGGGATCCTCAGGTGACGGTCGGTGGAGAGGCCCCTGACCCCGGTGGTTCCCACGACGAGGTTTGCGCCCTCCACCGCCTCTTCGATGGAGTCGACGACCCTCGCCCCCTCGATCAGATCCCGCGCGTGGGAGGCCATGGCCAGGCCGAACTCCTCGATCTCGCAGGGGCGGACGAGGACGAGGTCGGAGAAGCCGAAGTTCTTCATAGCCCTAGCCACAGAGCCGACGTTCCCCTCGTAGATCGGCTCCACCAGGACGACCAAAAGCCTCATCCTTTGGTGACTCCGAGGGGGACGACCCTCGCCACCTTCCTCGCTATATCCAGATGGTGGACGACGTCGACGACCTCGTCGCTCGGCTTGTAGACCTCGGGGGCCTCCTCGGCCAGCATCTTGGGGGAGGTCGCCATCACCTTGATCCCGCGCCTTGAAAGCACGTCCTTCACCTCGGTCCCGGCGTAGGTCTTCTTCGCCTGGGTCCTGGACATGATCCTTCCGGCGCCGTGGCAGGCGCTCCCGAAGGTGAGCCTCATCGCCCCCTCGCTCCCGCAGAGGACGTAAGAGGGGGTTCCCATGCTGCCGGGTATGAGGACGGGCTGGCCCACCTCCCTGTACGCTTCAGGGATCTCGGGCCTTCCGGGGCCGAAGGCCCTCGTCGCCCCCTTGCGATGGACGTAGAGCCTCTCCTTCGAGCCGTCGACGGAGTGCTCCTCCACCTTTGCCACGTTGTGGGCGACGTCGTAGACGAGGTCGAGCCGGGCGTCGGCGAAATACCTCTCGAAGACCTCCCTGGTCCAGGCGGAGATGATCTGGCGGTTGGCCCAGGCGTAGTTTGCGGCCGCCGCCATGGCACCGAAGTAGTTCTCGGCCTCCGGAGTCCCCAGGGGGGCGCAGGCGAGCTGTTTATCGGGGAGGTCTATCCCGTACTTTCGGACAGCCTTGCTCAGAACTTGGAGGTGGTCGGTACAGATCTGGTGGCCTGCCCCCCTCGATCCGCAGTGGATCATGACGGTGACCTGCCCCTCGAAGAGGCCGAACCGCTCTGCCAAACGCTCATCGAAGATCTTGTCCACCCTCTGGATCTCAAGGAAGTGATTTCCGCTCCCCAAGGTGCCGAGCTGGGGCCTTCCCCTCTTCCTCGCCTTGAGGCTGACGTGGTCGGTCTTTGCGCCCTCGATCTGGCCGTTCTCCTCGCAGTGCTCCAGGTCCTCATCGACCCCGAAGCCCGCCTCCACCGCCCAGGCGGCCCCCCTGGTGAAGGCCTCGTCGAGCTCATGCTCCGATACCCTCAGCCTCCCCTTCGCCCCGACTCCGGAGGGGACGTCGTGAAAGAGGTCCTCGACGAGGTTTGATATCATCGGGACCACATCTTTCGCCCGAAGGTCGGTTCGGAGCATCCGGACGCCGCAGTTTATGTCGAACCCGACGCCACCGGGGCTAATGACGCCCCCCTCCTCCCGGAAGGCCGCGACGCCGCCGATGGGAAATCCGTAGCCGAGGTGAGCGTCGGGCATCGCCATCGAGTAGTTCACTATCCCAGGGAGAGTGGCCACGTTCGCCACCTGATCGATGGTTCCCGGCTCCACCTGCTCAAGGAGCTTCTCGGAGATGAAGATCCTTCCCGGCACAAGCATCCCCTTCTGATGGCCCATCGGCACCTCAAAGATGTAATCGTCTACCTTGTTCATCATGGGATCACCTCAAACGTCTAAGACCACCTGAGCGGTCCAGATCTCCTCTCCCCCCACCCTGGCCTCTTTTTTGATCTCGAACTGGTGGAGGGTCACCGCCTTCACCTCCGTCTCGAAGAAGTGCCTCGCCAGGTCCACCCTCTCCCCGCCGATCCGGCCAGAGAGCCTCCAGCCCCCTTCCCCCTCTTCGAGGGCGACCTCGAACTCCGAGAAGACGGCCAGATCCACCTCGAAGAGGTAGAGGACCTCCGAGAGCCACTCGTAGAGGAGATCTTCCAGGCACTCCGCCTCGATATCGACGGACCAGGTCTCCTCGACCTTCACGGTGGAGGGGTCTATCATGGCGGCGAGCATCGCAAGGCCCGCGTTCTCGAAGGTCTCCTCCAGGCTTCTGCCATGTGCTCGAAACTTCACGTCGGCGGTATGTTCGATATACTCGAAAGGCTCCATCCTGGCTCAATCAAGGGCAGGGGTTTATTAATAGGTTGAGGTCGGCCTCTTGCCCTCTCTCAAAAGGACGTCGAATTCGGGGGAGATTTTTTATCGCCGCCTTATTATCAAACTTTCTGCCCTCGCCCGAGTGGTAGAGGCTATATATCATAGGTATATCGAGGTTCAGTTGGTGAATCGGCATGGCGGAGACGATTGAGGAGATCGCATCCCGGGTTCGCGAGATGCGGGAGCTGTCCAAGGTGACGGCGGAGGAGATGGCTGAATATCTGAAGGTGCCCCTGGAGACCTACTCCTCCTATGAGGAGGGGAAGACGGAGATT
Source organism: Methanocrinis sp. (assembly GCF_049974945.1). Taxonomy (NCBI): domain Archaea; kingdom Methanobacteriati; phylum Methanobacteriota; class Methanomicrobia; order Methanotrichales; family Methanotrichaceae; genus Methanocrinis; species Methanocrinis sp. The sequence goes on from NZ_JBNGCU010000020.1 coordinate 4,638, forward strand.
CCAGCTAGCAAGCTGATCGAGATCGGACAGAGGCTCGATGTGGACATGAACCTGCTTCTCACCGGCGAGGAGCCGAGGATGCGGATATTCACGGTGACGCGGAAGGGTGAAGGGGTCGAGGTGGAGCGGCGGCGTCAGTACAAGTACCAGAACCTGGCGGGAAAGTTCCTCTCCAAGAAGGCGGAGTTTTTCATCGTCACCATCGAGCCCCGGGAGGAGAAGCCCTCGGCCTACAGCCATCCGGGCCAGGAGTTCGACTACGTGCTGGAGGGGACCCTCAAGTTTTTCATCCACGATCACGAGATAATCCTGAACGAGGGCGACTCGATATTCTTCGATTCGTCATATCGGCACGCTATGGAGGCCAAAAGCGACAGGCCTGCGAAGATGCTCGTCGTGGTGATGTAACAGCAGAAAGAGGAACGAAAAATGTCGTCTTTACTGGATAGGTTCGTCTCAAGGACCGACTTCGAGTCTTACGAGGATTTTAAAGAGAACTTCAAGATCACGGTGCCCGATAACTTCAACTTCGCCTTCGACGTGGTGGACGTCTATGCCGAAGACGACCCCGAAAAGATCGCCCTGGTCTGGTGTAACGACCTGGGCGAGGAGAAGATCATCACCTTCGGGGAGATGAAGCTTCTGAGCGACAAGGCTGCAAACTTCTTTTCCGGTCAGGGAATCCGGAAGGGCGACGCAGTGATGCTCTCTCTCAAGAGCAGATACGAGTTTTGGATATGCATTCTCGGCCTGCACAAGATCGGGGCCTTGGCCATCCCCGCAACTCACATGCTCAAGAGAAAGGATATCTTCTACCGGATAAGGAGGGCCGACCTCAAGATGATCGTCACCATCGGGGAGGAGGGCGTCCCCGACGAGGTGGACGGAGCCTGCGGAGAGCTCGGAGACGGCAGGGTTTTGAAGGCCTTCGTGGGGAATGGGGAGAGGGACGGCTGGCTCAACCTGAGAGAGGCGCTAAAAGCTGCATCCCCGGACTTCGAGAGGCCCATAGGTCCTGAGGCGACGGAGAACTCGGACATCCTCCTCGCATACTTCACCAGCGGGACTACGGGAAACCCCAAGATGGTGAACCACGACCAGACCTACCCCCTCGGCCACATCCTGACCGCCAAGTTCTGGCAGAACGTCGAGGACGACGGCCTCCACTATACCGTCGCGGATACCGGCTGGGGGAAGGCGGTCTGGGGGAAGCTCTACGGCCAGTGGATCGCGGGCTCTGCGGTCTTCGTCTACGACTACGACCGGTTCGACGCCGGACGGATGATGGAGATGGCCGCGAATTACGGCGTCACCACCTTCTGCGCTCCCCCCACCATCTATCGGTTCATGATAAAGGAGGATATGTCCAAGTACGACTTCTCGACCCTCAAGTACGCCGTCACCGCCGGCGAGCCCCTCAACCCCACGATCTATAACCGGTTCCTGGAGGCTACGGGCCTGCGGCTGATGGAGGGGTTCGGCCAGACCGAGACGGTCGTCGCCATCGCCAACTACCCCTGGATGGACCCCAAGCCCGGATCCATGGGCAAGCCATCGCCGGGGTATGAGATGGTCCTGGTCGACAAGAACGACAAGGTCTGCGAGGTGGGCGAGGAGGGGGAGATCGTGATCAAGACAGACAGGGGCAGGCCCGTCGGCCTCTTCGTCGACTACCACCTCGACCCCGAGAAGATGAGGGACACCTGGCACGACGACTACTATCACACCGGAGATACCGCCTGGGTCGATGAGGACGGATACTTCTGGTTTGTGGGGAGGGCCGACGACATCATAAAGAGCTCCGGATACCGGGTCGGACCCTTCGAGGTGGAGAGCGCCCTCCTCACCCATCCCGCGGTCCTGGAGTGCGCCATCACCGGGGTCCCCGACAAGCTGAGAGGACAGGTGGTGAAGGCGACGGTGGTTCTGACGAGGGGATATGCTCCGTCGGAAGGGCTGAAGGTTGAGCTTCAAAACCACGTCAAGGGGATCACCGCCCCCTACAAGTATCCGAGGATCGTCGAGTTCGCCGACGAGCTTCCCAAGACGATCAGCGGCAAGATAAGAAGGGTCGAGATCAGGGAGAAGGACAAGCCCTATCCGATCATAAACGCCCTCGAGTGCAAGGCCTGCGAGAGGTGCATCGTCGCCTGCCCCGCCAACGTTCTCGCGCTCGGAGAAGAGCTGAACGCCCGGGGCTACCGGTTCGCCATCTATTCTGGGGAGGGATGCATCGGCTGCGGAAACTGTTATTATACCTGTCCCGAGCCCTTCGCCATAGAGGTTCACATACCGTCAAAGGAGAAGTTCGAGGAGGAATGAGATATGCCAGCCCAGCTAGTTGATGGAAACACCGCCGTGGTGGTGGGGGCTATGTACGCCGGATGCGACTGCTTCTTCGGCTACCCCATAACCCCGGCGAGCGAGATACTCCACGAGGCCTCGAAGTACTTCCCGATGGTGGGACGAAAGTTCGTCCAGGCGGAGTCGGAGGAGTCCGCCATAAACATGGTCTACGGCGCGGCGGCCGCAGGTCACCGGGTTCTGGCCGCCTCCTCGGGCCCGGGGATGAGCCTGAAGCAGGAGGGCATATCCTACATCGCCGGAGCCGAGCTTCCCTGCGTCATCGTGGACATAGCGAGAGCAGGGCCCGGCCTTGGAAACATAGGGCCGGAACAGTCCGACTACAACCAGTCGGTCAAGGGCGGGGGGCACGGATGCTACAAGAACATAGTCCTCGCCCCAAACTCCGTCCAGGAGATGTGCGACTTCACCATCAAGGGATTCAAACTCGCCTTCAAGTACAGAAACCCGACCGTGATCCTGGCCGACGGGGTCCTGGGTCACATGATCGAGCCTTTGAGCTTTCCGGAGACGGCGATCGAGCCCGTGATCGACACCTCCTGGGCCGTATGTGGAAACAGAGAGACGAGAGGAAATCTGGTCACCTCCATCGACCTCGACTTCAAAGAGCTCGAAGAGCACAACTTCAAGCTCCAGGCGAAGTACGAACGGATAAGGAGGAACGAGGTGGAATATGAGGAATACAGGTGCGAGGACGCCGACGTGGTCCTCGTCTCCTACGGGATCAGCAGCAGGATCGCAAAGTCCGCGGTGGATGCCGCCCGAGAAGAGGGCATAGGGGCTGGCCTCTTCAGGCCGATATCCCTCTTTCCCTTCCCCTCCGAGGAGCTCCTGGCCCTCGCCGAGAGGGGGTGTGGCTTCATCTCCGTCGAGATGAGCGACGGTCAGATGAGAGACGACATAAGGCTGGCCACGGGATGCAAAGACGTCGCCCTCGTCTCACGGTTTGGAGGAAACCTCATTCAGCGCGATCAGATCCTCGAGAGGATGAGGGAGGTGGCATAAATGGCTGCAGAGGAGAAGTTGATCGGACCTGCTGGATTTTACAGCGTATTTGAGAGGAAAGGTGGCTCTGCCCCCACGGCCACCCACTACTGCCCGGGCTGCGGTCACGGGATTTTGCACAAGATGATCGCGGACACCATGGCAGACCTCGGCATCCAGGATCGCTGCGTGGTGATGAGCCCGGTGGGCTGCTCGGTCTTCGCCTACTACTACCTCGACTGCGGCCACGTCCAGGCGGCCCACGGGAGGGCTCCCGCCATCGCCACCGGGATATCCCGGGCCGAGGACGACGCCATCCCCATCTCCTACCAGGGAGACGGCGACCTCGCCTCCATCGGCCTCAACGAGACGGTCCAGGCCGCAAATCGGGGGGAGAAGATGGCGGTCTTCTTCGTGAACAACACCGTCTACGGGATGACCGGAGGCCAGATGGCTCCGACGACGCTGGTGGGCGAGGTTACCGCCACCACCCCAGCGGGGAGAGACCCCCGGGACTCCGGCTACCCGATCCACATCTGCGAGCTTCTCGACACCCTGAAGGCCCCCGTCTACATCGAGCGAGTATCCCTCTCGGACATAAATCACATCCGGAAGGCCCGTCGCGCCGTGAGGAGGGCTCTTGAGATCCAGAGGGACAAGAAGGGCTACGCCTTCGTCGAGTTCCTCTCGCCCTGCCCCACCATCCTCAGGATGGACGTGAAGGGGATCGAGAGGTTCATAAACGAGGAGATGGAGCGGGAGTTTCCCCTGAAGAGGTTCAGGGACCGATCCAGCGAGGCGGAGCCGATCGAGAGGAGAGAGTCCGACTTCTCCAAGGACTCCCTCGATTCCATCTTCGGCCTCGCTGGCCAGGAGTCGATCGAGGTCCTGCATGACCCCGAGTTCAAGGCCAAAGGGGTCAAGATCGCGGGGTTCGGTGGCCAGGGCGTCCTCAGCATGGGGCTCGCCCTGGCCCAGGCAGCCAACCGGTCTGGTCGGTTCGTCTCCTGGTACCCCGACTACGGCCCCGAGCAGAGGGGAGGGACCTCGAACTGCTCCGTGGTCATCTCAGGAGAGAGGATAGGCTCACCTGTGGTCGACAACCCCGACGTCCTCGTCGCCTTCAACCGGCTATCCCTGGAGAAGTTCGCCTCAGACGTCAAAAAGGGCGGCCTCATCCTATACGACGCCCTGGCCGGCGCCTTCAAGCCTCCTGAGGGCGTCAGGGCGATTCCCGTCCCGGCGACGGATATAGCCTTGTCCAAAGGCGCAGAGCAGGCCGCGAACACCGCGATGTTCGGCGCTCTGATGGAGGCGGGAAACCTCGGCCTTCCCGAGGAGGCCTTCGGCGGGGCTCTTGAGAGGACCTTCGCCAAGAAGCCGAAGCTGATACCGCTGAACCTGGAGATCCTGGAGGCCGGCGCAAGAAGCGTGAGGTGAAGGCTTTCGACAAGGTAGTCATCGATTGCCCGCCCGAATGCTCGCAAGTGATGCAGAGCATCGGGCGGGCATTATTCGAGCCCGGCAGCTTTCGGGTGCTTAGTACCAAAAAATACAAATATGACCGACGCCTAACTTATGACTAACTTCAAGCAATGAAGGGGTGAGACTACGAAGAAATTTGCAGTGCTATTAGTGCTGGTTGTAGCGTTCTTTGCCGCTCCAGCAGTAGCGGATTGTACCGGGACAAACTGCCCAGGCATCTCAGCAGTTGGTTTCTCTCTAGGCGACTGGCCTAACAACGCGAATGTCGATCTGGTCAGCTCGGAAGATCAGCGCGCCTTTGGTTTTTGGCATGGTGACGCCACCAACGACCTGATCGTTAAGAAGGACCAGGTGGCAGGGATGCTGTACCAGGAAGGATTCCCGGTAGTAGAATGTGGATGTCTTGCAGCAGATCAGATGGGATGGGATACCAGAGTAGTAAACATAGAGAAGATATCCTCTGGCAACCAGTTCGCTACAGCCACCGGCTATGCAACTGCGAAGAACAGAATAGAGGTATGTTCGACGCAGGGCACAGCACCGGGATGCGAATGCTGCGAATGTGATACATTCATTGAGCAGTAAGATACGATGGAGAAGAATTGGCAGCTCATCGGCCTCGCGCTGATGAGCACGCTATTAATTTTTGGCCCGGCATGTCCTGTTGCCTCGGCGGATAAGTATCCTGCAATAGCCGAGCCGGTTTATCCTGATTCTCTCAGCCAGGTGAGGGGCTTTCACGAGGATTTCGCGAAGCCCGGTTCATCGATCAAGCTTGGCATTCAGAGCACAGACGATCTGAGCAGAAGCGCCACCTCAGATTTTTCCCTCTCGGATGCGACCGGCGTCTCCCTCTTCGACGACTCCGAAGACGAAGAGAGGCTTGAGGCGGTGGTGGCGATCAATACCGAAAGGCGGCGCACCGTCACCAGCAATGGCCAGTTCCAGGCGGCCCCGACGGACATAAACTACATGGACATCGACGTGAGGAACATCATCGTCATATCCATAAACACGGCGAAGGGCGGCAACGCCATAGCCACCTCGGAGATCTTCATCGAGCCCGTCCAGCGTAGCTCCGGATCACCCTAAATCGCGTCCCTCTTTTGCATCTCTCGTGATCCTGATTCATTTCGTCGATTGGATCTGTTATTTCGGCCCTTTATTCGCCGTTTCTACGCTTTTTCCCTCCATCCTCGACCGCCCTCCTCAGGGCCCGGCCCAGAGATAGTGCCAGTGCCTCCACCTTCTGCCAGTCGTCGCCTCCTGAGGCTCTCAGATGAAGGGTGGACCTCCCGTTGTAGGCCATGGTTCTCATGAAGTGGCTCAGGTTCTCCAGCTGCATCCCCTCCAGGGAGGTGGCCTGGAAGCGGAAGTCGTCCCCATATCCGGGGGACCCGAACCGCACGGCAGCAAAGGCCAGGGCCTCACCGGAGGGGACAGAGGAGCTTCCGATCCCCTCACTGGCCAGCTTGGCCAAGGCCTGACCAAAGGCGATGGCGACGTCCTCGACGGTGTGGTGGTCTCCGGTCTCTAGATCTCCTCTGGCCCTGACCTCGATATCGAACCCCGAAGCCTGGGCCAGGATCTTGAGGATCTCATCGAGGAGAGGGACTCCTGTATGGACATCTGAAGATCCCGACCCCTCCAGGTCCAGGGAGACTTCGATTCCTGTCTCCGCAGTATCTCTCCTGAAAGATGCGCGCATGATATCGGGTCTATTCGAAGATATTTTAACCTATTCTGAGAAGGCGCAGACCGCCTTGAGAGATCAAGAGGGACGGTCGATTCACGATCTTCGATCCTCGGCGATCTTGACCTGTCGAAGGCCTTATGTACCCGTGGCTCATGTCATTCCGTTCCAAAGGTTGTAGATATGATAGACAAGAGCAAAATACAAGAAATTTTGACAGGATATGACCCAAAAGAGTTAACTATTGCCACAGTTTGCTCTCATAGCAGCCTCCAGATATTTCACGGGGCCCGCGAAGAGGGTTTCAAGACCCTGGGGATATGCCTGGGCAGACCGCCCAAGTTCTACGACGCCTTCCCCCTGGCAAGGCCAGACTCCTTTCTGAGCCTGGACAGCTACGCCGCCCTCCTCGAAGAGAGCGACCGGCTCGTGGAGGAGAACGCCATAGTCGTCCCTCACGGGTCCTTGGTGGAGTACCTCGGCGCCGAGAAGTTCGAGGATATGCCGGTTCCGACCTTCGGAAACCGGAGTTCTCTCGCCTGGGAGAGCGACCGGGAGATGGAGCGGGAATGGCTCCTCAAAGCAGGAATCGACCTTCCCATGAGGTTTGCGACCCCCGAGGAGATCGACCGGCCAGTGATCGTCAAGTACCACGGCGCGAAGGGGGGCAAGGGCTTCTTCATATCCAAGAGCAAGGGTGAATACCTGGGCAAGGTAGACAGCTCCCAGCGGCACACCATTCAGGAGTTCATCCTGGGAACCCGGTACTACATCCACTACTTCTACTCGCCCATCCGGTCTCACGGCTACGCCCTCAGCCAGGGGACTCTGGAGATGCTGGGGATCGACCGGAGGGTCGAGAGCAACGCCGACGAGATCTTCAGGATAGGCTCGATGGACGAGCTGGAGGCGGCGGGTATATATCCGAGCTTCGTCGTAACTGGAAACATCCCCCTCGTCCTCAGGGAGTCCCTCCTGCCCAAGGCCTTCGAGCTCGGGGAGAGGGTCGTCGAGGCCTCCATCAAGCTCTTCGGAGGTATGATAGGCCCCTTCTGCCTGGAGACGATCGTCACCGACGACCTGAAATTCAAGGTCTTCGAGATCTCAGCGCGGATCGTCGCCGGGACCAACGTCTTCATCTCAGGCTCCCCTTACTCCGACCTGATCGAAAAAGACCTGTCCAACGGCAGGAGGATCGCTCAGGAGATCAGCCTCGCAAGAGACCAGGGAAGACTATCGGAGATCATAAGCTAGTGGGCAAAGGCTTATTATCTTCCACCCATCTGACTTTTTCTCTTGTATGGCAGGTCTCTTCGACACTTACAAAGAAGCTACCGCTCTCCAGTGCTCCTTTATAGAGAAGCTGGGAAAGCTCGACCTGGAGTGCGTGAACGCCTTTGCAGATTCGTTGGCGTCGTTTTTGATATCAAAAGACGAGAGGAACTTCGTCTACGGCCTCGCGGCCGGGAGGAGCGCCCTCTCCCTCTACAGCTTTCTTCAGCTCCTCTACAACCACTTCAACGCCTTCCCCTGCACCATGGAGGACCCGGTCCAGAAGCACTTCCGGCATACGAGAAAGAACCTGGGAATCGCGGTCTCGGGGTCGGGCGAGACCCCTGCGGTGAACAAGTACATCGAGGACATAATGAATCAGGGCGGGGAGATCAGGCTGATCACCGCCAACGAGGAGGGAACGGCCCACCGGCTGGTGGAGGATTACGAGAACGGGTCGGTTCTGGTGATCGAGGGGAAGACGAAGTACGATCTGGACATGACCAGGACCTCCAAGCTCTCGCCCATGGGGACGGAGTTCGAGCTGGAGGTGCTGGCCTTCTTGAACGCGGTCTTCAAAGAGGTCCAGGCCAGGATCGAGGGCGTCCCCAACGCCACCTGTGAGAGCTACCTATCGACCATAAAGGACTTTGCAGGCCAGTGCAGGCTCATCTCCCGGATCGACGAGGGGAGGCTTTCCGATTGGTTTGAGAGGCTCTTTCCTAGAAGCGGCAGGTACATCATAGGCGGCGTAGGAAGGTCGGGGCTTGTGGCGAGAGCCTTTGAGATGAGGTTCACCCACCTCAACAAGACCAGCTACTGGGAGAGGGACTTCAATACGCCTAGCTTTCAGATCGGCGACGTCTACGTGCCCATAACCGGGAGCGGGAACACCTATGAGTGCCTCGAAGGGGTCAAAAGCGCTTTCAAGAGGGGGGCTGACGTGATGCCGATTACGACAAACCCCTCTTCGGAGCTGGTGGAGCTGATGGCAGATAACGGCCGCGAGGAGGAGATCATCTTCATACCCGTCTCTGAGGAGTACCTGGACCAGATCTGCGGCTCCCGCAGGACCACAAGCTGGCTCGTCTCGGAGTACAGCATGCACAGGTATCCCATATTTGAGATCAACGCCTCGATCTTCACCAACAGCGTCGTCGCCGTCGGTGCAGAGTTTCTGGGGATCGAAGAGGCCGGGATGAAAAGGCTTCACGCATGAAGAGGATCATCGTCATCTCCGACACCCACATCGAGCTGGGATCCCAGATTCCCCGGGGCCTCCTCGATCTGGCGAGAGGTGCCGACCTCCTCCTTCACGCCGGGGACTTCGCCAGCCTCGAGGTCTACGAGACCTTCAAAGACCTTGGCCCCCTCGAGGCCGTCTGCGGCAACTCCGATCAACCGGAGGTGAAGTCCCTCCTTCCCGAGAGGAGGATCATGGTGGTCGAGGGGTCGAAGATAGGCCTCGTCCACAGGGCCTCTCATTCTGCCGACCTCACGGGCGCCGAGCTTCTGGCGAGGGAGATGGAGGTGGACGCCCTCGTCTTTGGCCACATTCACAGGCCCGTTCTGGAGCTCGGGTCCCGCCTCCTCGTCTGTCCCGGAAGCCCGACGGAGCCCCGCCTCTCGGCTCCGTCGGCGGCCGAGATCGAGGTCGATGGAAGGGTGATCAGGGGCAGGATCGTCCCCCTCGGAAAGCCGATCTGCGGCTACTTCAAGTACGCTGAGTCCCTGGCCGAGGGACCAGGGAAGGGAAGGTGAGGGGGCTGAGCCTCGGTCGGTCTTTATCTTTCAAGGTCGTCCCTCGGCTCCGCCATCCTTCAGGCGCAAGGCCTCCAGGTCGTCGACGGCGATCCAGCCCGAGCTTCCAAGCGCCCCGCCCTCGGGGTCTCTTACGATGAAGTAGAAGGCGGTGACGTTTCTGAGGTCTAATGTCGCATCTATGCACCCGGAGCCCTCGGCCTCGATGCAGCCGAACTCCTCGTATAACGCCTCCTGGCGGGCCCAGTCCGGGGCGATGGCGCCTCTCTCCCAGGGGCGGCCGTAGACCGTTCCGTTCGCGTCCCCCACCCAGACCTGGAGGGTGTTGGCGGACTCGCTTCCTCGGAGGAAGAAGGATATGCCGTCGGTTCCGGCGAGGTTCAGGCTCCCGTTCCCGCCTCTCCCACGGACCGTCCTGGTGATACCGACCCATCCGTCGGGAACCAGATCGTAAGATATTCTGGTGGCGTCGTCTTCGACCCCGGTGACGGTCCTTATGTCCTGGACGATGGAGCCCCTGCCGTCCTCGAGGCTGCTCCATCCCCCGGCCATCGAGTCGATGACTCGGGGCTGGAGGATCGCGACCTCCACTGCGGCCCTCGCCATCCCGGCGAAGTTTCTGGCCGTGAGGGTGTAGTTGACGTCGTTCGAGGGCGCCAAGGTGACTTCGCCCCAGGTGGATACCTCTCCCACTCCCGGCTCGATCTCAACCTCTCCCGCATTGGCGACAGACCAGCTGAGGTTCAGCGTCTCGCCCAGGTCCATCGCGGTCCTGTCGGCCTCGAAATGTTCGATCACCGGAAGAGATCGGGTGCTGAAGGTCCATACCTCGCTCTCAGCCCTCTTTTTGAAGCCGTTTTCGGCCGCCACCCGCCAGAGGTAGACGGTCCCGGGATCGAGGGGCCTCGTGATGTTGATGTGGAGGTTCTCCTTTCTCCTGCCCCCTCGGGCTGTTCCCACAACCTGCATATCCTCATCGGAGGTGCCGAGAGCGACCTCGTAGCTGATCCGGGAGTTCGGGTCGAGCCCCATCGATGAGAGGAGGGGCGTACTCGGGCCGCCGCCGACCCACCAGAGCGGAGGCTCAAGCCCGATGCTGGACGTATTGTCCATGGGGCATGGCATCTCGGGATCGTAGGGGCCGGGAGCGAGGACGTATATCAATATCGCTGTCGCCAGGAGGGCGAGGAGGGCGGCCTTCGTCCCGCTCTTCTGCCTAAGTTGGTCCACCCTCTCAGCGGCGGTCATCAGCGCTTCAAATAAGGAATCGAATATGGTCATCTATCATCGTCACCCGTCCTGACGTTCTATTGGTCTTCCCCCAAAGTCGGATCGTCCTCAAAGAGGTATATACTTAACTTTTCAGGGCTTTGCGCCGATCCCTTGACTGAAGCGACGGGCCAAAATAGGTCAGTTCTGATCCGGCATCTCACCAGGCGTCGGCAGGTACGGTCAGATCGTCCCCTCTGCAGAATAACCCCACCGGTCCCGGGCGTAGCTCGCCAGCATCTTGTAGAGCTCGCTATAAGATAGAGGAAGCCACGACCACTCGTCCACGGAGGAGCCGCCGGTCTCCTCCCCGTCCTCGGCGAGGCCGGGCTCCACCTCCAGGGGCCGGAGGTAGCTGTGAAGCCTGTAGACCCTCTCGCCCACAGAGACTCGGTAGCAGTAGAGGGTCCGGACAGAGCCGTGGGCGCCCCGATACCATGGAGGGGGTGGCTCGTCACGGACTCGTCGACCGCTGGTGGCGTACCTGAGGATGAACTCGTCTTTGAGGGCGTAGAACCGATCCCGGGCCTCGTGCGGTTCCGTCTTCACCATCTTGTTTGCGGCCCAGATCGCCTCGGCCAGGGCCGCGAGATCGTCGTCGAACTGATCGCGCCAGAGTCGCCACAGCTCCCGGTCGCTCATCCCGGTACGCAGTCGGAGTCTCGTCCTCAAAGTGAAAGGACTTCAGATCCGTCCGGTGAAAAAACCTTCCCCTTTGGCGTTCCCTTTTTGCGCCCTCCTGTCCCTTCACCTCGTTTTCGCGGGCGCGGAGTATGCTTGCTGCTTACGTATTTTGCCCCTTCGGGCCCCTGGAACGGGAGTCGGCGAAGTAGGAGTCGATATCCATCTCCATGTCGGCCTTCATCAGGACCCAGCCGGTGATGTGCCCCGCGAGGAAGGCCATCCTCTCCCCCTCGGTCCTGGCGAACCGGTCCAGGGCCCGCCGGATCAGGTCGTGGGTGTCCTTCGACTCTGCCAGGATCTCCTCAATGATGATCCTGTTCACCAGATCGCACTCCTCTTGGGAGAGGCCGAAGATCTCTGCAATCCGTCTTTTCATTATAGCTTCATCTTTCATAGACATCAGGCCTCAGGGGAGATATTTAGGCTCCTTCCGACATTTTTTGCTTGCGATCTTTTCCTCTAATCGTTCTCGGACCCGTCGAGCCTGGGCTGCGGAGGGGCTTCCCAGCTCCAGGAACAGCTTCTCAGCCTCTCGGATCAGATCCAGCGCTTGACTCAGGTTTCCCTCCTTTTCCTCTAGAAGAGCAAACTGAGCCAACGTTATGGCCACGCCGGCCTTGTAACCCATCTCTTGTAATATCTTCAGGCTCTCGCCGTAGAGGCGGCGGGCCTCAATGAGGTCGCCCGCATCCTGAGCGAGGGCTCCCAGGTTGTGGAGCGATTTTGCGACGCCCTTCTTATAGTCAATCTCCTCGCTAATTTTCAATTCTTGTTTCAGATAATTTGATGCCCTATCATAATCCCCCAGAAGATAAGATATCTGCCCCAGTTCATCCAGGATCTTCGCGGCCTCCCACTCGTCCTTCACCTTTTCGAGGAGGTGCTCGTTTATCCTCCTCCGCCTCAGCAGATCCTCCTTGCTCTGGTAGCGTAGTGACGTCGACAGAGCCTCGATCGCCTCGAAGGCGAGGCCTCCATCGCGCCCCTTCAGCTCATGATAATTTCCTCTGTACCTCCAGAAGTCGGGGGCTCTTCTTATCACATCGTCGAGAAAGCTCTGGCTCGAAAAGATGACGTTCGCAACCCCCTGCGTCGTAAAATAGCTCCCGGAAGTTATTCAGCGCATCCGCCAGCTCCTCGGTGAGCTTTTCGGGCATCGTCCAGATCAGCACACAGGCGTCGCCGAAATCCCTGCTCTTCAGGCTCTGGATTACGTCTTCGCCTTCTTCTACAGCAATTACTTTTGACCTGAATCTGCGGCTCAAAGACCGGATGATCCCGTCCCTGTAAGCCGGGGCGTTGACGACGCAGAGTATGAGGTTGCCTTTTCCCTTCGAGACCTCCAGCTCCGCGATGATGGTGTCGATCTCTTCCAGGTCTTCAGTTCTCTCTTCCTCTAATATTGGTTCTTCGATCCTCGCGCCTTCAGCCGTCGAGTCTTCTATTCTCGTCTCTTCCATTTTTCCACCAGAGGTAGAAGCAGCTGGTCCACGTCGCACCACCTCCCGTTCTCGTCCTCGTACTCGACGGCCGTCAGGCTGAAGAGGAGCTCACGGCTTATGCCATCGTCTTTGTCCAGATCGCGGGCTTCCTTTGATTCGTGGATCGCCAGAGCCCTGCGCTTGTGGGCCTCGGTGAGGGTCCTGTCGTAAGTCCTCCTAAGCTTCTCAAGAGCGCTCTCCACATCCTCTATCGAGATCTTATCTCTCCTGTTTCTGTACGCCTTGATCGTGGCATCTCTCATGATGGAGACGAACTCCGAGAGCTTTCCGGTGGAGAGGATAGCCTCGTCCAGAACGGCATCGTCGATCAGCTGATCCTCCATCCGCTTTCTTACAACGTCTCGGTAGAAGCCCAGGTTCGTCTCGTTTCTGCTGCCGTCTCTGTTGATCACCGGAAGCTGCGGCAGGATTATGACATCATCGAAGGCGGAACTAACATTCTCAAAGTAGGGGTTGAAGGCGAGGGGGATAGGGAAGGTGTAAATCACAAAACAGCTCGGCTGGGAGAGAAGCTCGTAGTTCTTGTAGAAGAACTCCTCCGCCTGCTCGACGCGGGTCAGCTTATCCAGGTCGTCGACGATGACGACGAGCTTCTTTTCGGTCTTATCCTCGACGTCGACGATAAGCCAGTTGAGCCTCTGGATGAGGTCGCTGATCTGCATCTCCAGCTCTTTTCGGACGTATTCCCGGGTCTTCGCCTCTCGACCCAGCTATCAGTAGCAGAACTTTGGCTAGGGTCAAAGAGATACCCGCAGCTCTGGACCTGGTGACCTCATCCTCTTCGACCTTTGTGATGCGCTTTACGAAGTCCTTGAAGTCCTCCTCGATATCCCGGTTGAGCTTGACACCGTCGACCTCTGCCCTGTCATAGATCATCAGGGCCATCGAGACGAAGAAGTCTCGAAAGTCGAAGTCGCTGACGTTCAGTTGGTCGCGGATCGAGTAGCTGACCACCAGAAACCGGTCGGGATCGATCATGTCAAAGAGCCGGTTCAGCTCCGTGCTCTTACCCGAGCCTCTGAACCCCAGAAAGAGGTACTTCTCCTTTCCGATCTGAGATGTGGATCCGGTCCTTCAGCTCCTCTATGGGAGAAGGTGCCTTCACTGGCCTCTCGACGTAAAAGTCTCTGAACTCCTCCTCAGATTCTAGCGGCTCCACCACCAGGTTGTTGTAGGCCTCTTGCAAGTTCTTCGCCTTTGGCATATCGATAATCCCTCTGCTCCAAGATGAGATTTCGTTCACATCAAGAAATGACCCCATGCTCAATAAATCTATCCTATTCTGCTATGCAGAAGAGTATGTGCTCTTGCGTCTGCGGCCAAAAACAGCAGCTCGAAAAAGATATTCGAGGGCAAATCCCTCTGCCATAATATCCCCTTCAGACGACCCTCTTCCCCGCCGTTGGGCCCCACATGGCGTTGAAGACGTCCTCGACCTTCACCACCACGGCGGCCTTGGCTGGGAGCTTGTTGTTGACGGCTAAAACCCACTTGGTCATCTCGTCGAAGCGCTCTCCTTCCTTGTAGATGGTGGCGGTGCCCTTGATCTGGAAGGACTTCTTCGTCTCGGTGTCGTAGCAGAGGATTGAAACCTTGGGGTTTTCGGCGAGGTTTGCTGCGGTCTTGTAGAAGAAGTTGTCCGCGATCATTATAGTCTCGTCGTCCAGGACCTTCAGGAAACCGACGTAGACGACGTTCGGCGTTCCTTTTGCGTCCGCGGTGGCGATGGGGGCGGGCTTCTGCTTCTCCAGGGTAGCTCTAACATCAGCTGGCATCTTGACCATTTAGATCACCTTCGTTCAAATAGAATATCAATATATTTATTCTTTGCGTCGTGGAGGCGCGAGGCAGATATTCGAGAAAAAGGGGTTGAAAAGGATTGAAGAAATGCCGTGGATGGAGAAGAGCAGATCGGGGCCGTTGGAGGCCCCCTCGGGTCACCCCCATCAGGCGATCTTGTCCCCGGCCGACGGGCCGGAGTTCGCCTCGTAGATCTCCTCGATCTTGAAGATCACGGCCCGCCTCATGTTGAGGTCGGGTTTTCGGGCCCGGACCGACTCCTCCATCTCCTCAAAGATCGGCCCCTCGTCGGCGAAGGTCACCGCCCCCTTGATCTGGAAAGACCGCCTCGGGTCCTTCGTCCAGCAGACGACGGAGGCCCGGGGGTTCTCGGCCAGGTTCGTCGCGGTCTTGTTGAAGAAGTTGTCCGCAAAGAGGAGTGTCTCGTTGTCCTTTATCTTCAAAATCCCCATGAAGACGACGTTCGGCTTTCCGTCGGAGGAGGCGGTCGCGAAGGGGATGGGCCACTGCTTCTCCAGGGTCTCTCTCACCTCGGGGGGCATATTCACCATATCATCATCACCGCCTGTTAGACTGAATGCAGTTTATTTATCCCTTGCTCCCCGAGCGCATCTTATGAAGTGGCCTGGAAATTCCCGATAGGAGGCTGCATGGAAGTGGTTGTAGGAGGCGACCAGGTTCCCCTCGACGATCCCGTCCATGCCTTTCTCGATCCCCATCCCCCGCTGTAGCCGGATCGCGTACTCGACCTTCGTCCCCTCTTCCAGGACCAGCTCGGAGTGGTGGAACTCGTGGCCGAGGAAGGTGGCGCCCCGGGGCCCCATGGGGCAGTCGCGAAGAAACTCCCCTTCGGTGTAGCTGACGATCCTTCGGCCTCCCATCCTGGTCTTGGCCGGGATGAGGCCGACGGCCGGGCGGGACTCACCATCCCAGTCGATCTCCTCGCAGAGGTACATCAGACCTCCGCACTCGGCGAAGATGGGGATGTCGTCCTCGTGGGCCCGCTTTATGGAGGCGATCATCGACCCGTTCTCAGATAGCTCTTTGGCATAAAGCTCCGGATACCCGCCGCCGACGTAAAGGCCGTCGACTTTCGGGAGGACGGAGTCGTGGATCGGGCTTATGGGGACCACCTCAGCTCCGGCAAGCTCTATGAGCTCTATGTTATCCCGATAGTAGAAGTTGAAGGCCTCGTCCAGGGCGACGCCGATCCTGACTCCTTCGCCCTCGCTGCTCGGAAGGTATAAGTCGGGCTCCGGCTCCTCCAGGGGCTGGGCCTCGGCGGCGATATCGAGGATCCGATCGATATCCAGCCCCTCCTCTACCACCTGGCGGATCTTGGCCAGCCTCTCCGCAAACCCCGTATGCCTCCTCTCTCCCTCCTGCATAGGAATGAGCCCCAGGTGGCGCATCGATAGGTGCATCGACTCGTCTCTGGGAATGACCCCGACGACCTCGACCCCCGCATATTCCCGGATAGCCGAGATCGCCTTTCTGGCGTGCCTCTCTCCCCCGACCTTGTTGAGGATTACGCCCTTTATATCGACATTGGGGTCGAAGTCGATGTACCCCTTCACCAGAGCCGCCGCGCTTCGGGTGATGGACCTCGCGTCCACCACAAGTATAACCGGCGACCTCAGCATCTTGGCGATCTGGGCTGTGCTCCCCCGGTCGCCGTCGTACCCCTCGTAGAGCCCCCGGACTCCCTCGATGACGGCGACGTCTGCTCCCCCTGCGGCGTGGGCGTATACCTCCCGGATCGTCTTCTCAGGCATCAGGTGGCCGTCGAGGTTCCTGCACCACCGGCCGGTGATCCCGGTATGGTAGCTCGGGTCGATGTAGTCGAGGGCCACCTTGTAGGACTGGACTGAAAGGCCCCTTCCTCGGAGGGCCGAGAGGAGACCCGCCACTATCGTCGTCTTGCCGCTGGAGCTTCGGTCCCCCGCCAGGAGTATTCTCGGAATATCTTTCCTCATATCAGGGACAGCTCCCGGAGCTGGTCGTCGTCGATGGGCTCGGGGTGCCTCGGCTCCGAGTCGCCAGCGACGTGCTCCGCCAGCTTTCGGTAGATGCCAGCGATCTCGGACTCGGGCGCCCCCTCGATCACCGATATCCCCTTCCTCTCGCACCTCTGGACCAGGGGGTCTTTGGGGATGAAGGCCACCATCTCAGATCCGATCTCTATCGCGAACCTCTCCACGATCTCCCTCTCGCCCGAGGCCTCTCGGGAGTTGCAGATGACCCCCGCCAGGGGGGTGTTCAGCCTCTTCAAGCCCCGGCAGATGTTATTTGCGGCGTAGATCGGCATGTACTCTCCAGAGGTTATTATGTAGGCCTGGGTCACCAGCCCCTTTCTTATGGGCGCGGAGAAGCCGCCACAGACGATGTCTCCAGGCACGTCGTAGAGGGTGAGGTCGATCTCGTCGAGGACCTTGGAGACCTTCCTCAGAAACTCGATGGCAACGATGATCCCCCGACCCGCGCAGCCGACGCCGGGCTCGGGCCCCCCGACCTCGATGCACTTCACGCCCCCATACCCCTCGAAGACGACGTCCTCCTCGGCGATCTCGCCACCGGCCCTTATCAGGTCCATCATCGTGGGGATCCTCCTTCCGACGAGGGTTATCGTCGAGTCGCTCTTTGGATCGCAGCCCACCATCAGCACTCGAAAACCCTTTTCGGCGCAGGCCGCCGCGACGTTGGATGCGGTGCAGGACTTTCCGATCCCTCCCTTGCCGTATATCGCAACATGCTTAACCTGGGACATGTTCTATCTCCAGAACGCCCAAAGCCACGCCATCGGATATACAGGTTATCCAAGTTGGTGTTACTGAACCGCGGGAAGTCCGGAGAAGATGAGATCGAATTTCAGTGGCGGGAAGTCGGAAGTCGAAGCTGAGAGATGGTGGATGGAGGCCGCCTGCCTTCTGGTCCTCCTCTGCATCTTGGCCGCGACCATATCGGCCTCAGCCCAGGTGCCGGAGTCTCTCGTCCGGGGCTCGTTCTCCGATGGAAACGGGAGCTGGAACGCCGAGAGCTTCGGCTGGTTCTACTACGACCTGGACGCTGGGGTCGGCGGAGAGGAGCTCACC
>NZ_JBNGCU010000021.1:0-21133 GCF_049974945.1 Methanocrinis sp.
GAGAATCCCAGGCGCGAAACCGGTACAACTTCTTCGCCTCCCAGGCCAAGAAGGAAGGGTACGAGCAGATCTCCGCCATCTTCGCCGAGACCGCCGAGAACGAGAAGGAGCACGCAAAAAGGCTCTTTAAGTTCCTGGAAGGAGGCGAGGTCGAGATTGTCGGAGCATTTCCCGCCGGGGTCATCGGAAAGACCGAAGACAACCTCCGAGCGGCGGCGGCCGGGGAGAACCACGAGCACACCTCCATGTACCCCGAGTTTGCGGCCAAGGCCGACCTTGAGAGCTTCCCCGAGATCGCCGATACGATGAGGAATATCGCCGCGGCCGAGATGGGCCACGAGAAGAGGTTCCTCGCCCTGGCGAAGAACATCCAGGAGGGGACGGTCTTCAAGCGGCCGGGAACCGTCCAGTGGAGATGCAGAAACTGCGGCTACATCCACGAGGGCTCCGAGGCTCCCGAGGAATGTCCGGCCTGCGCCCACGAGAGGGCCTACTTCGAACTCCTCGCCGAGAACTACTAGATCTGAACTATCGAGACGACGACGGATCCGGGGCAGGTTAAATGAGGCCCCATCCTTCCTTCCATCCCTCTTTTCACAGGACGAAGACGGCCGGGGACCCTCTCACCCGCCGATCGTTCGGCTCCGTCCCCGGCCCGGCTCAGTCCTCCCCCAGGACCTCGGGCATCATCTCTCTCAGCCGGTCCAGCCGCTCCTCGGGCCTGGAGGGCCGGTACTCGACCACCCTTTTTGGGCTCAACAGCTCCACCACCCTGCTCGTAGAGACCTCCTTCGAGTAGGAGGGGGTCATTAGCCGGACGGCGTCGAGGTACCTCTCGGGGTCGTAGACGGAGATACGCCAGGGCTCGATGCCGACCACCAGGTCCAGGTCGGATACGTCGGCGGGGAGGGCGGCGTCGCTGTACCCCTCGATCACGAGGGCGTCGTGTTCCGATGCGATCCTCCGGCGGGCCGATCCGATCGCCCGGCCATAGTGGGCCTCCACCAGGCCGTTCAAGCCCTCGGCGTCCTCCACCCGGCGGACGTCCGCCGCCTTGGGGCGGAGTTTTCTCAAGAGCCTCTTCTCGCCGTTGAGGTGTACGTTGGCGTTCTCGACCAGGAGGTTCAAGCCGCTATCTTCGTCTCTCCCTCCACCTCCGACTTCATCGTCTTCTTCATCGCCTATTATTCCTTCTTCATCTCCATCTTCGCTTTTGCCTTGAGGCCAGAAGGTGATCCTGTCGACGATGAAGGAGGGGACCCCGGTGGCGGGGTCGATCAGAGAGGGCTCAGACCAGAGCCTGTGAACCGGATTTATCAGCTCCTCGGGGATGTCCCCCGTGGACTCCTCCTTCAGCAGGCCCACATCCCTCCCGTAGAGCCTCCCTTCGGAGAGGGCCCTGCTGACGACCTCGTAGTCGTACCAGATGTTGTTTCCCGCCATCGGCTTGAAGCCGCAGACCCTGAGACCCTCGCCCCTCAGGTGCGATAGAAGGGCCCGGGAGAAGGTGGTCTTTCCTGAGTCCACGCCCTTCAACCCCACCACCAGAACCTGATACATCCTCTATCGCCCTCCTCGTCGTATACTTTGTCCCATTCGTCTCCTTCGTCCCTTTCTTCGGATCTCCGTCGCATTTGGGGATGATATCTGAGATTTAATATCCATTTTGATCTGATAAATGGGGACTTTTTCGGCGGTTTTATAAGTTTTGGTCCCGATACCCTCACAAAAATCTTCATTTGCCGAAATATCTGGCCCATATCTGGCTTCGAAGAGAACGTCTATAAAGCCTCAAGGCCAAATTACGGTCTGCTTTGTCCCCTCTCGCCTCCAGCTCCGGCTTCGAGCTCTTCGTGGCGCTGAAGCACGTATTATCCCGCAGGCGCCAGACCATCCTCTCGGTGACCGCCGTCGCCCTGGCCGTCTCCATATCCCTGATCTTCACCTCTCTTGGGAACGGCTCCCAGGAGCTTCTGACCGATATCGTGGAGGAGAAGCTGCCCCACGTCCGGATCTCGCCCGCCCAAGGCGAGAAGTACATCCACCTCTATCGGGGTCTCCTGGAGAGGGTCGCCGCCATCGAGGGGGTCAGGTCCAGCTCGGCGGCTCTCTCCACCTCGGCCACGATCTCCTTTGAGGAGAAGAACAGAAACGCCCTCCTCCGGGGCGTCGACCCCGCCGACGAGGACGCCATCTACAAGATCGGCGACTCGATGGTCGAAGGCGAGTTCTTCGACATCCTGGATGGAAAAAACCTCGTTATGGGCGAAAAGCTCGCGGGCGACCTCGGCCTTAAGGTCAGCGACCGGATGGAGGTGAGCTTCCCAAGGGCTAAAACGATGGACCTGGAGCTGGTGGGGACCTTCGATACCGGAACGCCCCTGGACGAGAGCTTCGCCTACGTCTCCCTCAGGACGGCACGAGACTTCCTCGACGAGGGGAACGTCATAAGCTCCGTCGAGCTGCGGCTCTTCCAGATCCAGGATGCCGAGAGGGTCGCCTCGGTCATCGACGGCCTCGGCTATGAAGCTACGAGCTGGCAGGAGAACAACCCTGAGATCGTGAGGTCGATCGACGTCGGCGGCTTCTGGAGATCCCTCTCCATCTTCTTTGTTATGATCATCGCCGCCTTCGGGATCGCAGCCATCATGAACATGCTGGTCCTGGAGAAGACCCGGGAGATCGGGATGCTCACAGCCCTGGGAGCCGACCGGTCAAACCTCCTCAAGATATTCATCTACGAGAGCGGGATTTTGGGGCTGATCGGAGGCCTCTTCGGATGCATCCTGGGCCTTTTGGGCATCCTCGCCCTGGGAAGCTTCAGGTTCGAGATAACCGCCGGAGGGAGGGAGGTGAGCTCCATCCCCCTGGTGATCGATCCATGGAACTTTCCCACCTACCTCCTCCTGGCCCTCGGCCTCAGCCTCCTGGCCGGAGCTTATCCCGCCTACCGGGCCTCGGGCCTCGACCCCGTTGATGCCCTCAAGGGCGAACAGCTGGGGAGGAGGAAGCGCGGGCGTTGGCGGCCGACCTTACTCGAGGAGCGGTTCGCCTGCCGGTGCATCTCCCTCGGGTTTGAGACGGCGGTGGCGACGAGGCACATCCTCTCCAACAGGAGGGGGACGGCCTTCACCCTCCTCTCGGTGGGGGTGGCGGTCGGGGTGATCATAATGTCCCTCGGCCTCACCTCGGGCGTGAGGACCGAGATCGTGGCGAGCACCATCGAGAAGAACCCTCACCTCTACATCGAGCCGAAAGAGGGCGAGGAGTACCTCCACCTATACAGGACAATATCGGAGCGGATCTGGGACTATCCCGGGGTCGTCGCCGTCTCCCCCAGGCTCGTCGGCCAGGGGGCAGCGAGGCACAGGGACAACGTCGAGGGGGTCGAGTTCATCGGCGTCGAACCCGGCCCCGAAAACCTCCTCATGAACGTCCAGGCCTCGACTCTGGTCGGAGAGTTCTCGGATCTGAAGTACGGGCGAAGTTCGGCATTCCTGGGGACGAAGCTCGCCGAGAACCTGGAGATCGGGCCGCAGGAGAGCTTCGACCTGGTGATGAAGGACCGGAGGGCGAGGCTCAAGGTGGCGGGGCTGGTGGAGAAGGGGACGGTCAAGGACTCCAGCCTCGTCTACATCCCCCTGAAGACCGCCCAGGAGCTGGTGGGAGAGGGAGACGTCGTCTCCGAGATCGGGGTGCGACTCTCCGACTTCGAGGAGGCCCCCGCGGCCGCCGCCGACCTCAAAAGAAGCCTCCACCGCGAGACCAGCTCCTGGCAGGATTTCAGCCGGGAGATCGCGAGGTTCGTCGGCACCCAGTCGCGGATAAACCTGATCTTCTACTCCATGATCCTGGCCATCTCCGGCTTCGTCATAGCCAACACCACCATCATGATCATCAGCCGGAGGACTCA
Source organism: Methanocrinis sp. (assembly GCF_049974945.1). Classification (NCBI taxonomy): domain Archaea; kingdom Methanobacteriati; phylum Methanobacteriota; class Methanomicrobia; order Methanotrichales; family Methanotrichaceae; genus Methanocrinis; species Methanocrinis sp. The sequence continues at coordinate 3,914 of NZ_JBNGCU010000021.1, forward strand.
AGAGATCGGGATACTGATGGCGATGGGTGCCGAGAGGGGAGCGATCCTCAAGATCTTCATCCTGGAGAACCTCCTCCTCGCCCTCCCCGGCGGCGTCCTAGGGTCGATCGTAGGCCTTCTGGCGGGAAGGCTGATCTCGACCTACGGCCCCTCGGGCTTCGGCGGCGTCCCCCTCACCTTCTCCCTGCGACCAGAGTTCGTAGCCTATTCCGTACTCTTCGCCCTGGCCCTGAACTTTCTCGCAGGGTTGTACCCGGCGATCAGGGCCTCGAGGCTTGATCCCGTCGAGGCTATAGCCTCGGACTGATGGTCTGAAAACGAAAAACGTCGGGTTCAGCTCCTGACCGTTATCTCGTATCCGGCGGCCAACAGAGCCGCTTTCATCTCCTCGATCTGATCGGGGCCCCGGGTCTCCACCTCCAGGTTCACCCTCGATCTGAATAGGGAGTGGCCTCTTTCTCCCCGGGCGTGGTGGATGGCCAGGACGTTTCCGCCTCCCTCCGCCACCAGGCTCAGAAGTCGGGCCAGGGAGCCGGGGGCGTCCTCGATGCAGGCCGAAAAGCGCATTATTCTGCCGTTCTTAAGAAGCCCCTGCCTTATCACCCTCTCCAGGAGGGGCGGGTCGAGGTTTCCTCCGCTGATCACCAGGACGACCTCATTCCCCTTCGCTATCTTGATCTTCGAGGCGAGGAGGGCCGCCAGAGGGACGGCTCCGGCCCCCTCCGCGAGAACCTTCTTCCTCTCCAGGAGGGCCAGGATCGCCGTGGAGATCTCCTCCTCCTCCACCAGGACGACCTCGTCGACCAGCTCCCTGATCAGGGGGAAGTTCGCCTCGCCGATCTCTTTGACGGAGATCCCGTCGGCGATCGACCTCTCCGCCTCGACCACCACCCTCTCTTTGGCCCGGAGGGCTTCCAGGGCCGAGGGGCAGGCCGCGGCCTGGACCCCCACGATCCTCGTCTCCGGCCTCTTGGCCTTGATCGCCGATGCTATTCCGCCGATGAGGCCGCCTCCGCCGACGGGGACGACGACCAGGTCCGGCTCGGCGAGATCCTCCAGGATCTCAAGGCCGATCGTCCCCTGGCCGGTTATTATATCCAAGTCGTCGTAGGGATGGATGAAGGTCCTCCCGTCCTCGGCCATCTTTTGGGCGAACGATATGCTCTCCCTCAGGCTCTCCCCGGCCAGGATCACCTCGGCCCCGTAGCCCCTGGTCGCCTCCTGCTTTGCCATCGAGGCCCAGACCGGCATCACTATCGTCGCGGGAAGGCCCGCGGCCTTGGCGGCCAGGGCCACCCCTTGAGCGTGGTTTCCGGCGGAGGCGGCGACGACCCCCGCGGGGCCGATCTCCTCCCGTCGGCTCAAGACCTTGTAGGTGGCGCCCCTCACCTTGAAGGAGCCGCCCTTCTGGAGATCCTCGAGCTTCAGGTAGACCTCAGCCCCCGCCATCCGCGAGAAGGTGGGCGAGCGGACTAGAGGGGTTCGAATGACGCTGCCCTCGATCAGCTTTGCCGCCCTCATGACGGCTTCAAGGGTGATCGCGGAGCCGATCTCCATCTCTCCCAGCCTCGTCATCAGAGGAGGTCCAGGGCCTCTCTTCCGCTCATGCCGGCCGCAAGCCCGAGCTCGGCTGCCGGGGCGTTTGCGTCCTTCACCTCGCCGGAGAGGAGGTCCTCGAGGCTGGCGATGGAGCTTCCTCGCGTCGGCTTCACCCTCGCTGCCGGGTAATCGAACTTCTCCAGCCCCTGAACGTCGAAGGCACCGCATCCGATCATACCCCTCTTCGCCACCACCAGGACGAGGTTTGCGGGCCCCAGGGGTATGACGTACCCTTTCGCCTCTCCGTTCTTGTAAGGAACGTTCTCTTCAATCATCTCTTCATCCTCCCATCTGCGGAACAAACTTAAAATTTTTCTGAAAGATCTGGTCATGACGAACGGCGGACCGACGGACTGGCTGAGGTTTTTTCGACCCAGCTCGTGCAGGTGCAAACTCTCGAGAGCGGTCCCGCTACAACCTGCTCAAAGATTTCCGAGATTAAATAAATGGCGCTTATCCTCCTTTTTGGCAGGGATCTCTCCGAGACCGGCAGAGCGCCTCCCGGCGGCAAACTGGAATTTGTGGGAGAGCAGCCTTATCGAATCCGCCTCAAACGGACCTGCCCAATATATCCTGAACATATTATTCTCTCAGAAACTACTTAAAGATAAAAGTCGATTCATATCCGATGGATCAGCTCGTCGTCCTCCAGGAGATATTCGAGTCCTACATGAGGGGCGGATTTTCCCGCGCCATCGACCCAAGATCGATCAGCGGCGATTGTGCGAGTCTGGTGGGCGCCCTCCTGGAGAGCTTCGAGGACGGACAGGTCGACGAGAAGATCTGCCTGAGGCTTTTGAACTGCCTCTCCGACGTTTACGATATCAAGCGGCTCGGCGACATCTGCAGATTGGCGGGCCATCTGGGGGTCGCCGCTCGATGCTACAACAAGGCCCTCTCTCACACCTCCGACCAGCACCTGGGGTATGTCCTCCTCAACAACCTCGGCCAGGTCCACGCCCGACAGGGCTACCTAGGCCGGGCTCTTCACTACTACGAGCGGGCGGGTGAGGGGTTCTCCACCCTCGGCGACATCGGCAGCCTCGCTCACGTCCTCGGCAACATGGCCTCGGCCTACCGGAGCAGCCTGGACTATGATGCCGCCCTCGAAAACTGTAACAAAAGCCTCGAGATCTTCAAAAGCCTCGATGACGAGTTCGGTGTGGCCCAGATGACCGGAAGCCTCGGCCGGATCTGCGCCGAGAGGGGCGACTTCGACCTCGCCCTCCAGCAGTACGAGAGAAGCCTCGCGGACTTTGAGGGGCTCGGCGACCAGAGACAGGTAGCCTGGCTTCTCAACAGGATGGGACGGGTCCACGCCGAGATGGATATGGTCGACGTCGCCATCGGCTACTACCGCAAGAGCATGGAGATCTTCGAGGGTATCGGCCAGCACCACAACGCCGGTGTCGTCCTCTCGAACATGGGGCGTCTCTACCTGGATCAGGGCGAGTACGACCCGGCCGCCGACCATCTCGAAGCGAGCCTGGGTCTGATCAGAAAGAGCATGCAGCCGGTCCGCGCCAACGCCGTCTCTTGGCTTTCTGCCGTCCGGTCGATCCGGGGTCGAGACCTCCACCAGCAGGCCCTCCACCAGATCGCCGATGAGAGAGGAGATGGGGGCGCAAGCGAGATCTTCGCCCAGGCTTCCGCCAACTATGCGGGAGCCTCGGACTGCCGCCTAGAGCTGGCCAGGACGCCGGGGGTGGGCCTGCCGGATCTGGAGATAGAGGCGGGGGTCGCGAGCTTCGCCTCCGCCTTCGTGATGCTGGAGATGGAGGGCGATCCGGAGAGGGCGATCAGGCTGGCCGAAGAGGGGGTCAGTGCCCTCAATTCCGCCCTCTCGCAGGCCGAGGACGACTCGGAGAGGCCCTGCGCCGAGGCCCTGCGGCGGAGCATGATGGGGATGAAGGAGACCTGGCGGCTCGCCCTGGCCAGAGATGAGCCCTGGAAGCTCTTCGACGTCGTCGCCGACGCCACCGAGCACTTCTCCCAGGCGATCCTGCTCCTCAGCTCGGCCAGCCGGGGCTGCCAGGAGGCCTGCGGACAGCTCCTTCCCGCCTTCAAGACCCTGGGCAGGTTCATCACCTCGATGCTGAAGGGCGAACCTCCAGAAGACCTCTCAGAGACTATAGCATATCTCAAAAGGGCCGAAAGCGCCTTCGAGCTGGTGGCTCCAGACCTGGGGATGATAAGCCCATTCCAGATCAGGGAGGCGCATCTCATGGTCAAGAGGCTCGGTGAGATCTCAAACCGCGCGGGGCCGGAGAACGGCCTTCCTCTGGAGACCTGCCAGAGGGCCCTCCTCCTCATGGGCCGGGTCCTGACGAGGGCGGCCCTGGCGGAGGCCGCGGATCTGGAGCTTGTCAGGACCTGGAACGAGTCGATGAACCTGATCGAGGAGGAGCCGCTCGGCATGCCCAAGCCGAAAGCGTCGGAGAGGGAGTTTCTCCCAACCGGCTCGAAGGAGCCCAGACCCCCTGAAGGGGCTCGGGCCGGGGAGGCCAAAGCCAGACCTCCGATGATCCGTTCCATCGACGAGATCCTCTCCTCGCGGGAAGGGCCGTCGGCCCGGGAACGGGTCAGAGCCAAAGAGTTGATAGAGCTTCCAGAGGACCGGGCCGGGTCCCAGGAGCCCGGGCACCCCGGCGGAGCCGATCAGGGGGTCGAGACCGGCGAAGTCCCGCCTCTCTTGATCTGTGAATCGAGCCCATCCAGGGACGAGATCTCGAAGGCTCCGGCCTGCGACGGCGTGGCGGTCACAAGGCCCTATACTGCCACAATTCTGAGGTCCTTCTCTCGATTCGCCTCTGATCTCATATCGGACCTCGCCCCTGGAAGGGGAGAGTTCAAGACGGCCAGGTTGCAGAGACAGTCCCATAAGGCCCTCCTGGAGTTTCTTGTCCTGAGATCTTTGAGGCTTTTTGCGGCCCTGGTCCTCCTCTACATCCTCATCGACCTGACCCACTACTTCATATAGGTCCAAGCCCAAGGAACTGTCCGATATCGACATCCCCTTTTCGGGCCCGACGCCCTATCGAAGGTTCCCGCTCGAACGTCCCTCATCTCCACGGCTATGAAGAAAAGAAAGCTCGACATGATCCTGGAACAGCTGGAGGGTTTTTCTGCTCCAGACCCTCGGCTTGAACAGTACGCGACCCCAGCTCCGATCGCCTCGGAGCTCCTCTATTCGGCCCTCCTGCGGGGGGATCTTGAGGGGACGGTCTGCGATCTTGGCTGCGGAACGGGGATCCTGGCCATAGGGGCCGCCCTCCTCGGGGCGAGGTCCGTGGTGGGGGTCGAGCTGGACGGCTCGGCCCTCAAAACTGCAAAAGAGAACGCCCGCCTTCTCGGCGTCGATATCGAGCTGGTGAGGGGGGAGGTGGCGTCGATAGCCCTCAAGAACGTCTCCTCGGTGATCATGAACCCGCCCTTCGGTGCCCAAAAAGGAAGCTCGGGCGACCGGGCCTTTCTCAGAAAGGCGACGGAGATGGGCGAGGTCGTCTACTCGATCCACAACGCTGGCAGCGAAGGGTTCATTAGACGGTTCGTAGAACCCTGTAAGGTCGAAGAGGTACAGAAGATCGCCTTTCCCCTGAAGAGGTCCTTCAAGTTCCACAGTAGAGACGTCAAGGTCATAGAGGTCGAACTATATCGGATATTTTGCGGGTGAACCATAAGATGCAATGCAATTTTGTAATTCCTGGTGATATCGTCGGCGCTGCAGAGGAGTTCATGCCCGGCGAAGGCACCTACGTCAAAGGAGAGCACGTCCGCGCCACGACTGCGGGGGTGAAAGAGATCGATTCCAAGGAGAGGTCCGCCAAAGTCCTCCCCAGGGCCAACGCCCCCGTGAAGCTCGAGAAGGGGGATATCGTCGTCGGCCAGATCACCGACCTCAAAGAGAGCCTCGCCATCCTCCGGCTCGCCTTCAAGAGGGGGCGCGAGTCGAGGCCCATCCACAACACCGAGGCCTTGATCCACATATCCAGGATCAAGGACTCTTACGTCAAGGAGATGCGCCAGGCTCTCGGCCTCCGGGACATAGTCAAGGCCAAGATAATCGACGATACTCCGACCATTGGCCTCTCCATAGTCGACGATGACCTGGGGGTGGTCAAAGCCTACTGCACAAGGTGCGCGACGCCCCTGAAGCTGGAGGGAAAGCGGCTCGTCTGTCCCGAATGCGGGCAGGTCGAGTCCCGCAAGCTCAGCACCGATTACGGAACGGGGATGATCAGATGAACGTGAAGATCCTCAAGAAGACCGACGACGAGCTCCACCTGGAGTTCGAAGGGGAGAGCCACACCCTCCTGAACCTGCTCAGGTCGGAGCTGCTCGAGGACGACCGAGTCCTCCTCGCCACCTACGACGCCAAGTTCCCGATGATGACAAGCCCCATCTTCAGGCTCAAGACGAGGGACGTCGACCCCGTGCTCCTCCTGAACGAGGTCGCCGTCAGGATAGTCGGGATCTGCGAAGAGTTCGAAGAGGAGTTCAAAGCAGCGGTCGGATGATAGAGATCGACGGGTCTTTCGGCGAGGGCGGAGGCCAGATCGTCAGGACCGCGGTGGCCCTCTCCGCGGTCACCAGCTATCCTGTGCGGATCACCAGTATAAGGAAGGGCAGGAAGAATCCTGGCCTCTCTCCTCAGCACGTTACGGCGATATCGGCCCTGGCACAGGTCGCAAACGCCGAGATCGAGGGTGCGAAGCCGGGGTCAGCGGAGGTGATCTTCCGGCCGGGCGAGATCCAGGGCGGCGAGCGCGAGATCGATATCGGGACTGCCGGGAGCATCACCCTTCTGATGCAGTGCCTCCTTCCGGCCCTGATCTTCGCCGACTCTCCGACGACCCTGACCGTCCGGGGCGGAACGGACGTCAAATGGTCGCCGACGATCGATTATCTCTCCCAGGTCGCCCTTCCCGCCTTCGCCGAGTTTGGGGTTCAATCCAGGCTGTCGTGCGAGCGGCGCGGCTACTACCCCCGGGGCGGAGGGGTCGCGACCCTGGAGGTGGCTCCTGGGAGGCTCAGGAGGGCCGATCTTTTGGCCTCCGGACCCGGAGAGGTGGAGGGCGTATCTCACTCTTCAAACCTCCCCCAGCATGTAGCAGAGAGGCAGTCGGAGGCCGCCACCCGGGTCCTGGGGCGGGAGGGCTTCGATGCCGAGATCAGCTGCGAGACAGGAACCTTCCCCTCCACCGGGAGCGGGATCACCCTCTGGTCGGGCCGAAAGGGGGCGAGCGCGCTGGGGGAGCGCGGCCTTCGGGCTGAGAAGGTGGGGGCCTCTGCAGCAGAGGAGATGGTGGCGGAGCTTAGATCGAGGGCCGCGGTGGACCGGTACCTGGCAGACCAGCTCGTCCCCTACCTGGCCCTGGCCGGCGGCTCCTATTCCGCTCCCCAGATATCGAGGCACGCCTCGACGAACATCTGGACTGCCACCCGGTTTTTGGACGTCGATATCTCCGCCCAGGAGGGAGATGTGGCGACCTTCAGGGCCGAACTCTAACCCGGCGAGGCCGCCCTTCTATCCGAGGTCGAACCTCCGGCCAGGGAATTTCGCGTCTAAATCTGCCGATACCTTCTCAGCTGAGACTCGATGTAATCTCGCACGTCGCCGCCCCGAAAGACTCCGGCGTGCCCCTCGCAGAGTAGGTCGGCCTCCAGGTCCAGGAGCTTCTCCATCGACCTTCTCCACTCGTCTATGTCAGATCCCCAGCCGTCGCTGAAGGGGCCGTGAACGTCCTGGCCGAAGAGGACCCTCCCCTCTTCGAGGTCGAGACAGACTGCGATGCTCCCGGGGGTGTGGCCGGGGACTGCGACGAAGTGGAAATCCAGATCTCCGAGTCGATGATCCTCGCCATCCCCTTCCAGGATCAGGTCGATCTTCACAGGCCAGTACTCGATGCCGTAGAGGTCGGCGGCGGTCAGCCTCCGATCGCCGAGCTCGATGGCGTCCCGGTCTGCCTGGTGGCCTATCACCCTGCAGCCGGTAATCTCTTTAATCTTGGATATCCCCCCGACGTGGTCGATGTGGCCGTGCGTCGCGACGAGGTGGCGTATATCGGCCGGATCGAAACCGAGGGCATGGACGTTTCTCAATATCGGCCCGGCGCCGGGGCCCGCCCCGGCGTCGATCAAGACCTGCTCACTGTGTGCGTCGACCAGGTAGACGCAGCAGTCTGCAGGGTGAGAGATCTCCGGCCCCCCGACGACGTAGATTCCCTTTGCGATCTCTTTCGGCTCCATAGTGGCCGGAGATGAAGGCGTCTGGTACTTAGACCTGACTGACCACGCGATCTGACCCCTATCCTACTCAGATCCGCCCTTCTTGCTCAGAGTCCTCGTCAGCCTCTTGCCTGACCGACCTGAGCCTTCTTATGCTCATCAGGTGCTCGAGGGCCAAAACCCCTGCCAAGAAGGCCAAAAGCAGAAGAAAGAGCTGAAAGGCCCGTGGAGCGCCCTCCCGATAGAAGCTGACGTCGATCAACGTCCTCTTCGCCGGACTCGTCCAGATGAGGACGGTCCTGTCGTCCACGATCTCGACCTCGTCGGGTTTGGGCCTCGCCTTCCCCAGGAGGGAATCGCCGGTGGCGTACCCTGCAGGAAGAACGACCCGGACAGGGATCCCCTCCTCGGCAAAGGTCACGAACCTCTGCTCTGAGATGGGGCGGGTATAGTTGATCTGCCCATCCACCTCCTCCTCCTCGGAGATGACTTTGTACTGATAAGAGCCCCGCCAGAAGCTCACCTCCGTCTCGACGGGAACTTCTGACCCTTGCGAATCGAAGAGCCTGATCTCTGATTTGAAGGGGAATGTCAGGTTGAAGCTGCTGCCGTTAGCGGGGACTATCACCTCGGCCTCCGACTTTGAGAGGATGTAGGTGGTGCCGTTGAACCCGTCAGCTATCAGGCCATGAGAGACCGGAACCTGGGCGAGAAGGAAGACCATCAGCGTCAGGAGCACGAAACCAGCCTCTCGGTTCATCATATACCGCCTTCCCAGAAATACCGCCTATCGCTTCGACGATCGTCCATCGCTTCGACACCGGTCGCGTCGGCGGTCGCATCCGCCTTTTCGACGCATACCATGCTGCAGCTGATGGTTCCCGACCTCAAGAGAACCGGATGGGATAAAAACTTCCCCATAGAAAAGTTATTTTTATCTTGAGGCCGATTGCCGATCTGCCCGAGATGAACGTGATGAACGCCGGGGGGAGCCCGAAAGGGGAGATTAAGGTCAGAAGGTTTGAGCCTCGCGATTTTTCCGAGGCGGCGGAGCTGGACGTCGAGGCCGGGGGAGGCCACGACCCCTACCTTCTCACCTTCTTCTTCGAGAACTATCCCACCACCTTTCTGGTGGCGAAGGTCGACGGGAGGATCGTCGGGATGGTCATGGGGTTCAGACAGTCGCCTCTTGAGGGCAGGATCTTCTGGCTGGCTGTGAGATCGGGACACCGGGGACAGGGCGTCGGCCGAAGGCTGATGACGGATCTTCTGGAGATCTTTCGGAGGCTCGGGGTGATCTTCGTGATCCTGGAGGCCAGGGCTGGGAACAGGAGGGCTCAGAGGCTCTACCTCGACCTGGGCTTTGAGATCGTGACGACCTGCCAGAGCTATTACCCCGATGGCGAGGGTGCGGTGATCATGAGAAGATCGCTGTAGTCTTCGGGCCGTCTCCATATCTTCCTTTTGGCGCTGAACACCTTTTTGGCCTTGCCGGCTCTGCTGGGAGATACAACCACAGTTGATGATGATTCCGGTGAGGTCCACGCGGTTCTGAGCGCTGAAGAGTACAGCATAATCAAGGACGAGGCCAGCTTTGAGGTCATAATGATGGACGGCTTCGCCTCCACCACCTCGTCGGGAGATCCGATGCTGATGCACAAGGTCTAAAACCTTCTCTTCCCCCGACGCCGCGGGTGAAGATCTCGAGCTCGAGATCGTCTCCGCCGATCTTTGAGTCCTGGATGGCGCATACGAGATCGAGCCCGTAGGGCCCGGTTCCGGCCGACGACGAGCTCAACGGCGCATCGGGGACGGAGTTTTGGGGGGAGAAAGATCCCGATCCCGCCAGAGAACGGCCGGATCCCTCGCCGACGTCGTCCACGGCGCAAAGTTCCGCTCAATCGAGGGGGGCGCCATCTCTTCTGGATCAGCCAGCCGAACGAGACATTATCAGCGGTGTTGGGGTTTCTGGACGGGAGGGGAGGGGGGAATTATAAGGGTGATTCCATCATGGTTAAATCTGGAGAGGGGTATTTTTATTGGTATATGTCTCTCTTTGAACGGATTTTTAAAGTGGTCTTGATGGGTGGCCTCGCCCTCCTCGCCGGAGGCGTGGCGGAGGAGGTGTACGAGGAGTCGGGCATAGCTTATGAAGAGGGCCACCCCACAGCCTACGGCGGAGTTCGGGGGTGGAACCCCCTGAAGTCCTTGGAACTCGTGGGGAAGATCGCCCTCAGGCATATTGAGGACCTCCTCGAAAACGGTCCTCTCAGTTGATATAGTGGACACTGGATCTGTCAAACCCCTTCACTATCTCGATCCCGCCGTCGTCGGGCTTCCACGCCGCCTCCGGGTAGACGAGATCTTTTAAATAGCCGCCGATTTCGGCTGCTATTCTGGTGGCGGGATGGTCGCCGCCGAGCTGCTCCCGGCTGATCTGGAGGGTCTTCGTCGCGACCAGCTCCTCGTCGAGGTATCCGAGGGTGTGGATGTACTCGTGAAGGAGAACGAAGAAGGCGTAGGGCTTGTAAAGCTCGGGCCTCGTCTCCCTGATCCTCTGGAGCGGGATCCTGTTCATCACTATGACATTCGAGCCGACGGAAAAAAATCCGCCAAGAAATCCTCGAGGGTGGTTTCCGAGGTCGGCCATGCCGAGCATCAGCCCACCACGGCTCCTTCCAGTGCTCTTCAGGACGGCGGCCTTCACCACCTCGAAGACGTCTGCGAGGCTCTCGGCCTCCTCAAGCTGGACCCTGAAATTCTTCCGCATCTGGATACGATCTGGTCTTCCGCGTATATAATACTAACTCCGATTTAGTATCTGCATGATACTAAATAATACAAACCCACCCAGAGCAACATATATCATTAATGGCTGCCCAATGGTGGCCTTCATAGGCTGAAGTGCGTTTGAGGAAAAAGCTTCTTTGGTGGTTTGAGAAGATGCCGAAAGATCTCGTATTCGGACAAACTCTCTGGATGGGGCTGTTTTTTGCGGCGATACTGATCCTTTTTGGTCCGGCCCTGGGCCAGTCGGACAGGGTAGAGGGGCCCTGGGGAGAGCGGGGGGACGTGCCGGTGGCCGGCGACTTCGACCGGGACGGATTCGTAGATGACGTCGCTGTCTTTCGCCCGGGTCCGAATAGCTGGACCTTCGACTTGGACGCCGACGGCGATACCGACGCCAGCACCAGGATGGGACCTGGCGACGAGGGCGACCTCTTCGTCGTCGGCGACTTCAATCGGGACGGCTACCTCAATGACGTCGGCATATTCATGCCCTCTCGGAGGTGGTACTTCGGAACCTTCACCTATACCGAGACCGGCGCCATGGCCTGGGCGGCCCCCTTCCCGGGCATAACCTGGGGGCTTCGTGGCGACCTCCCGATTGCCGGCGACTTTGACGGAGATGGCCATAGGGACGATCTCGGCGTCTTCAGACCCTCTAACCGCATCTGGTACTTCGACTACGACTACGACGGCAGCACCGATCTGACCTCTGGGCCCTGGGCGATCAGGGGCGACCTCCCGATAGCCGGTGACTTCAACGGCGACACCGAGGTCGGCGATCTGGGCGTCTTCAGAGCCTCCGATCGGACCTGGTACTTCGATTATGATGCGAACGGAAACACCGATAGGAGGCTTCGCCCCTGGGCCCTCAGCGGCGACGTTCCCATATCCGGAGACTTCGACCGGGACGGCCTCTCCGACGACATCGGAGTCTTCAGGCCCTCGACCCGGACCTGGTACTACAAGTACTCCGACCTGTCCTGGTCCTCGCCCGGGATGACTGGAGGGCCGACGCCCGGATACGTAAATGCCTGAGCTTTTCGGGTAGGTGAGCTCCAAAAGGTGTCTTCCTCTTCACCCCGTCTTCCCCTTCTCCTTTTCTTCTCCGTCAGCGGGACTCTATTAGAAATACCGAGGTGTTGTTCACGGGAGGCTCGGGCCTGATCCGCAGATCTTCCCGAAGCTCTGGAGGCGGATCGAAAGCAGGATCGGAGTCCAGAAGCCGCCTGAGCCCCCTCTCGTAGATCCGGTATGAGACCCTCGTCCCCGGATTGATTGCACTTTCCAGATGGCGGAAGATCTCCCCCTTCGGCTCCGCCATGGCGGCAACCATCACCAGGTCGCAATCTCTGTCCAGGGTAAAGGAAAAGTGGTCTCCCACCAGAATCTCGATCCGCGAAGAAAGGCCAAGCCGGTCGAGTACGTCTCGGGATAGCTCTGCCCACCGTGCCACCCTCTCTACACCGACGCCGGTCAGATCGTACTCGCTGCAGAGGAGGATCAGGCTGAGAGGAAGGGGACCGCTCCCGATGAAGGCGACGATATCCCCGGATTCGAGGCTCGCACCCCTCATCTCAGCCTCAGCGATGATCAGGTAGTTCGGATAGAATTTGAAACTCCTCAGAGCGTTCCAGGGGTCGGGGTCGTCGAGGATGGATCTCGCCGCTTCCACCTCCAGCCTCAGGCTGTAGACGCTTCTCAACCTCGATATCACCTCTCTCGCCTCTCTGAGACGAGGATCCCCGATGAGCCTCTCCACCACCCTCTCCTCGACCTCCTCGGCTGCCAGGACGTCAAGGCGTCGGAACGCCTCTTCGAGGTTTTCGGACCTCGAGCTGAAGATCTCGTCGTCGCTCATATCCATGATCGAGGCGTAAACCTCCATCAGGACTGAACGGGCTGCCTCTTCAGATATCCCGGCCATCTTCTTTTAGCTCCAAAACTACAATCGTGTTGTTGACCTTTCCCCTGGGGGCTATCTCCCTCACCTTCCTGAAGCCCTCCACGTCCCCCGGCTGTACCGGCCTGTAGAGGACGGCTCTCATCCCCGAGTACGTCCGGTAGCAGACCTTCCTCGGCCCCCTCTTCCTCAAGACGGAGCGGATCTCCTGGAATATCCTCTTCTTCGGCTCGGCGAGGGCCGCCACCAGGACCACGTCCCACTCGATGCCCTCGAGGCCGGATTCGTCCCCCTCGACGATCGAGACCCTATCCTCCAGATGGAGGTGCTTTACGCATTCTCTTGCTATCTCGATCGCTCGGGGATCGCTATCCAGTCCCACAGATCCGATACCGTAGATGCGCCCCAGGAGGATGGAGGTTATGGGAAGAGGACCGCATCCGAGGAAGGCGAGGGTATCCCCCAAAGAGAGGTTCGCGGCCTTCACCTGATTTTTGATCAGGGCTCTGTACCTCGGGTATAGGGGGAAGGACTTGAGCGCCGACCACGGGCTTTGGGAGTTGAGGAGATCTCTTGCAAGATGGATCTCATGATAGTCGAAGAAGGCCGAATAACAGGACCGTATGGTGTGAAGAGCCCTCTTGATCTCTACGTCCTCCAGGATCAAACCCGCCAGACGGTCTCCAACCTCAAGGTGGGCTACCTCGTCTAGATCCCGGTAGAGGGCATAGAGGTCTTCCGGCTTCAGGGTCGAGAGGCTCTCTTTATCGTGGACCCGAACCTCATCGTAGAAGTTCAATATGTGAGATTTAATCACCTCAAAGCCGTGACTGCAGTCGAGACGACAGCCAGAAAATTCCCTCGCAAGATGGAGGCGATCTGCGACGGCCTGCTCTATTCGCACCGGATATAAAGTGAATCTCGACTGATTTAAGGTTTTCTGGGCACCATCTAGAAATCGAGTGATATTCAGCTTTTGGGAACAAAATGCCGTTTTACTTTATCTCCATATCTCTAAAGTTTTCGCGATAATAAGGTGATTTCTAAATTATCGCAAGATATAGTTCATTAATAAATCAATAAAATTTACTAAATTAATGTTGTTTGTGGCCGGGGCACCGTCCACGAAGTAAAAGCTGTAAGATTTCGAGATGTATTTTAAGAAAATTTTTTGCAGTCCCACCGTCTTTCGAGTTTCGCCTTCGATGCAACCCTAATCCTCTCCCTTTTCGCCTCTCTGCTGGAGGGGTCGAATTAAGTACTTAGAAGGACAAAGAATGAGAGGAGTTGAGGGGAAAGCGGGAGGGCGAAACCTCGAATGGTGCGCCGCCCCCTGTTGTCGATCGAAGGCGGAGGTGGATCAGTTTGGATGAAGCAGGAGAAAATTCGAAGGGAGCCGTGAGGGGAGAGACGATAGCCTATTTCTCAATGGAGATCGGCATGGTGGAGGAGATCCCCACCTATGCAGGGGGGCTTGGCACCCTCGCTGGAGATACCGTTCGGTCGAGCGCCGATCTCGGGCTGCCCCTCGTCGCCGTCACCCTGATCAGCAGGAAGGGGAGCTTCCGGCAGGAGCTCGACCCCGCCGGGAGGCAGATCGAGCACCCGGCGGAGTGGGACCCATCGGATCTGATGGAGCGGCTGCCTGAAAGGGCGAAGGTCGGGATCGGAGACAGAGAGGTCAGCATCGCTGCCTGGCAGTACATCCTTGAGAGCCCCACCGGCGGCTCGATTCCAGTCCTCTTCCTCGACACCGACCTCGCAGAGAACGCGCCGGAGGATAGAGGGATCACCGATCACCTCTACGGAGGGGACCAGAGGTATCGGCTGAAGCAGGAGATCGTCCTCGGGACCGGCGGTCTGAAGATCCTGGATGCACTTGGGTTTCATATCAGAAAGTACCACTTGAACGAGGGCCACTCAAGCCTCCTGGCCCTGGAGCTGTTGGAGCGGTGTGGAAGAGACGCGGAGAAGGTCCAAAAAAGGTGCGTATTCACCACCCACACCCCGGCGGAGGCGGGGCACGACAAGTTCTCCTACGACCTCGTCGGTGAGCTGATCGAGGACGGCGAGAAAATCGAGATGCTGAAGAAATTTGGAGGCCAGGAGAGACTGAACATGACCCTTTTGGCCCTCAACCTCTCCATGTACGTTAACGGCGTCGCAAAAAAGCATCAGGAAACCTCCAGCGCCATGTTTCCGGGCTACCAGATCCATTCGGTGACGAACGGCGTCTACTCCTACAGGTGGACCTGTCCGGAGTTCAGGGAGCTATACGACCGCTACCTTCCAGGCTGGGCGAACGAACCGGAGCTTCTGGTGAGGGTCGACATCATCCCCGACGATCTGATGGTGGAGGCTCACGCTCGCACCAAGAGGGCGCTGATCGATCTCGTCAACCGGTCGACGGGGACCGAGATGGACCCCGAGGTTCTGACCCTGGGGTTTGGGCGACGATCGACTGAGTACAAGAGGCCGACGCTGCTCTTCTCCGATCTCGATCGGCTCAGGAGGATCAACTCGAGGGGCGAGATCCAGATCGTCATGGCGGGAAAGGCCCATCCGGAGGACCTCCAGGGAAAGAGGCTGATAGAGGAGATCTTCGGTTATGCAGAGGCTCTGAAGGGCGAGATCGAGGTGGCCTACCTCGAGAACTACGATATGGCCCTGGCGGCGAAGATGGTCGCGGGGGTCGACGTCTGGCTGAACACGCCTCTTCGGCCCCGGGAGGCCTCGGGGACCAGCGGGATGAAGGCGGCCCACAACGGCGTCATAAACTTCAGCGTCCTCGACGGCTGGTGGATCGAGGGCTGGATCGAGGGGGTCACCGGCTGGTCGATAGGCCCCGAGCCCGGCGAGCAGCTCTCCTTCGAGGAGGGGGGGCAGAGGGACTTAGACGACCTCTACAGCAAGCTCGAGTACATAATCGTCCCCACCTTCTACCACCGGAAGGACGATTGGGTGAAGATTATGAACAACTCGATAGGCATGCTCGCCTACTACTTCAACAGCCACAGGATGATGAGAAGGTATGTCACCGAGGCTTACCTCTGATCCGGGTGAGATGCTTTGAGGTGGATAGGATCTCGGATAGGATTTTTAGGAGGATGTAGGGCTAATCCCCGCCTTTTCAAAGGCGCGATACAGCTCGTAACTATTAATTTCACCCCGCCACACTTTATTTTTATACCACGTCTTACAAGGCAGAATGGGCCGGCAAACATGTTGAACTTGTAAATCCTTCAAATACATCCCAAATATGTTCGGGCTCTGGACAGGGATCACAATGCAGCCATCAACATTCTCAGACTGGGGCTACAGTCTGTGGCGAAAGCCCAGATGCCCCCGACTTAAGTCGGGGGAGTAGTCACCCTCTAAGAACGGATTATGGGTGTTGGTATGGTGATCTTCACCGTTATCGTCGAGGTCTCCGTCTCGACCTTTGCGTCGTTCGGTCCGGGCTCAACGGCTTTGGGGCTCTCGTCGACGTTGGCTCCTCCAGAGATCCTGTACTCGGTCTCGCCCTCTCCGAGGTCGTCGTAGGCGTTCTTCTCCCACTGGTTTGTGCCCGCGTCAACAGCGTTCTCGTTGGCGTTCTTCGAAAACTCGTTCTGGGTCAAACTGTTTCCGTCGGAGCCGGCCGGGATCCAGATACCGTACTTGTTTTTGCTGACCAGGTTCCCGGATACGACGTTATCGTCGGATTCGGAGAGGGATATGCCATACCACCTGTTCTCGGTGACCAGGTTGTTCCTGATGCTGTTTTTGTCGGACTTCACCTCGATCCCCGCCTTCCCAAAACCTCCGTTTTTTACGACGAACCCCTCCAAAGTGATCCCATCTGCGGAGAGGGTTATGGCGCTTCCCACCCCTTTGCCGTCGACGACGGGCTTTCCGGACCCGCTGTCCACACCCCGGAGTACGACGCTCTTGTCTACCACCACATTCCCTTCAAATGTCCCGCTCTCAACCCTGATGATATCGCCCGGGCTCGCCTCTTCGACGGCCCTCTGGATGCTGGAGTAGTCACAGCCTTCGGGCCCGACGGTGACGGCGACCGCCTGAGCCATCGCCACTGCCGTCGCTGCCGTCAAGATCAGAGCCGAGAAGAGTTTCCATATCATCCACCATTCCCCCATATCACTTCACACCCCCCCAAACCCGGACCCCATGTCCCGGAACTCAAAATTCATACCCTCGAAGTTCAGGTCTATATCCTCGATGGTCAGATCGAACTCGAACTCCGCGCCTTTGGCGGGTCCTTTTGCGCCACCTATCCAGACGGGGCCTTCCGGGCTTTCAGAACCGTCGGCCTCAAGACCACCGGCCCTGGATATGCTGGCTGTGGCATCGTCGGGCCTGGTCAGCTCCGAGAGGACCCGCCTCATGATCTCGTCGCGATCTGAAGAGCTGTTTATAGCCTCAAACCCGAAGGCGAAGTAGACCACTTTGTAGGTTCCGGTATCCACCCTCGCCGCAGCACACCCGCCGTTTCTGTAGTTGAAGACCTCGGTGGCGTAAGCGGTGACTGGAGCGATCTCGCTCGGCCAGTACTGGCTGTCAGCCCCGTCGCCGTCGGAGATCCCGACGGTCATCCCGTCGGATATGGGGTCGCCGGAGACGCCCTCGAGGATGTAAACGCCGGTGTTGTCCTTCACGTACTCGACCTGGAGGTAATCCCGATAGAAGTCGGTGTCCTGGAT
>NZ_JBNGCU010000022.1:0-21112 GCF_049974945.1 Methanocrinis sp.
AAGGGACACGCTGCCCTTTCTGTGAGATCGTCGTCGATCGGTCGGAGAGGGGGCGGCTAGAAGTTGAAGGCCTTCAGCCGCAAGAGCATTTTTTCTGCCCCAAAGGCGGCGGGGACGAAGGTCACGTTCGGTCTCCGACCTAAAGCTTCAACCCGATCTCTGGTGACGAAACCAAGAGATTTGAGGTCTCTGCCGTCGAAGCTGATCGCAAGGAAGATGTTCGAGGATACGAACTCGTCGAACTCGGAATCGTCCTTGGGCACCATCGCAAGAGGAAGATCCTGCCATGCGAGCCATGAGTAACAGCTCTGAAGAACTCGGCCGTCCTCAAGGCCTTGAGGCACAGGCCATCCCTGGGGGGTCCACCTGATCCTTTCAGCGATCTCATCTACGACGCCATTCTCGCCGGTCGTCAGATCTCCATCCAGATCGATGCTCATATCAGGTCACCCTTTAGTTCAATCTCTCTTTCCCGCTGACGTTCTCTCACCCTTTCCATCTCCAACTCCTTCAATCTGGACCGGAGGGATTTCACGCTCACGTTGTGGACGACCGATATGGCCATCAGATCACCGTAGCCCTCCGCTGCATCTTTGAGGGTGCTGTCCAGATTCGATCCCGCGATTGAGCTGTGGTTTTCCGTCTTGTCCATATTTATATCTCCATAATTTTAAATATTTTGTTCCCTTCATGCTATCCGTCCCTTCACGGCCCCATAGCCGAGCAAAAAGAGCGAGAGGGTCAAAAGCCTGCGGAGCCGATAAATCCGCTCCCGGCTCTGCCAGTTCTCTTCTTAACCCCGTCCGTCTTGCCTCCGACAGAGCGCAAGATCTCCAAAGGAAAGGTCCCCATCTCAAGAGATCGAGCTGATCGGGGCGATAGAAAAGGGCAGCTTCATTGTAAAGCGGTCGAGCGCAGCAAAACCGCTGCGCCGGCCACAAAAGACGTTTAAGCCAGATGACGATTTCAGACCTTGTGGGCTATTGCGAACCTTTGCATAACCTTGTCGACCATTATGGTGGCCTTATCGCCGACTCCGGTCTCAGGGACGAAGATGACAAAACCCTCGACTCTGGCGATGCCATCTCCCTGCCTTGATATGTCCTCGATCTCAACTTCGTATTCCTTTCCGGCCTCGACTGGCGCAGAGGGACCAAACCCGCTGGCACCAAAAGAGCCTCTATTATCGCCGTACAAACTTTGCACCATCCTTTGCGAAAAACCATAAAACAGAACAGCTTAACGCAATAGAAGGTAGAAGTTTGCCACTATATAAGTCTTTGCAGACCACCAGAAAAATGATCCTCAGTTCATCTCTTGGGCCAGCTTTTCCGCGATATTCAAGAGATGAGCTCAAAGCCGCGCGTTATCTTAACCTCTTTTGCGGCCCTCACCGCATCGTTCCACTTCGTCTCGGAGATCAGCTCAGCGGCCTGCCCGATAGCCAGCTCGTCCCGACCAGGTCATCTCATCGTCACCCATCGGGAAAGAGCTGACCTAATTCTTGAGGGCTCACCTCGACCTCGCCCCGAAATAGACCCAGGCCGCCAGGACGATGACGAGGACGGTGGCGAGCCCCCAGTTGAGGAGGGAGGAGCCGGCCTTCCGGGCTTGTAATTCACGGCCCCGATCTGAATCGGCGGGATGATCCTGGGAGGACCTCTCCAGAACCTCGCCGGACTCGATATCCAGCTCCACAAGATCCCTCTCGCCCCCGACGTAGATCCTGGTGACGGTCAGGTTCAGCCCCGCCCCCCTCTCCTCATAGGCGAAGCTCTCCCCCGTCTTCAGGATCGAGGACTTGAGGGGGACGTCCTCGTCTCTGAGCTCCAGCCAGACGACGCCCGCGCCCGCGCCCGGCTCCACGTCCATCACCACCAGGGTCAGATTGTCGGCGAAGGTGAGGCATTCTCGCGTCGACATGAAGATCTCGGCTCCGATCGCAGTCTGCATAACTAAGAGAACTGTGACCAGGAGATACGCTATGCGGCTCATATCGACTTATCCCAATTGATCCGGCGCCCGCCCGAAGCTCGGAGCTTGACCATCGACTGAGATGGTCTGGAGGAGCGCCGGGCCGCTTTATGTCGGGAAAGGATTTATTAGTTATTAATCCCATTTGGTTAATACAATTATGTAAAAACGTAATATCGGTGAGACTTATGGCAGATGATGTAGGGATTCTTGTCCTCGGACACGGCAGCACCAAGCCGTACAACAAAGAGATGGTGGAAAAGTGCGCGGAGCTGATCGGCAAAAACCACGACGGCCCCGTCAGGATCGCCTTTCTGAATATGGACGAGCCGAACATCGCCACCGGTCTTGAGAGCTTCACGGGATCGAAGGTCAAGACGATCGTCGCCCTCCCCATCTTCCTCGCCCACGGAGTCCACACCCTGGAGGATATACCAACCGAGCTCTCTATCGACCCCGCCTTGCGAAGGGGCAACTGCAGGCTTAACGGAGATGAGGTGGAGATCAGGTGCGCAGAGCCCCTGGGCGTGGACGAATGCATCGCATCCCTCGCCTACCGGAGAGCGACGGAAGCTCTGAAGTAGCCCCTCTGGTTGCGGTCCTCGACACCATCCACGGCGCCGAGCCGATCGCAGAGCGGATGAGGGCGGAGGGGATAGAGGCCGCCGCCCTCGAGGTCTACCACAGCGCCCCCGACGTCTCGGACTATGACCTCGTCGTCGCCCCCATCCACCTTCCACCCGGCAACCCGGCCCAAAGAGAGGCGAAGAGGCTAGGAAAAAGGGTGATCACCCACCATCAGGCCGTCGGCGATCTCCTGGCGGGCGTTCGGGAATTTCGGACCTTCGAGGTGACGGGGACGAGGGGAAAGACGACCACGGCCCTCATCTTGGCCCAGATCCTCTCGGCCCGGGGAAAGGTGGTGTCCCACACCACCAGGGGGATCGAGGTCTGGAGGAGGGGGAGAGGAGAGATCGTCGCTTCGGGGCTCAGCATCACCCCCGCCAACGTGATCCGGGCCTTCGACGCAGCCGAGGAGGCGAAAGCCTGCGACCTGATCTGCGAGGTATCTCTGGGAGGGACGGGGCTCGCCGACTTCGGAGTTCTGACCAGCTTTGCAAAAGACTACCTGGTGGCGGGAGGGGCCCTCTGGGCCAGCACCGCCAAGCTCCAGATGATCACTCTGTCGAAGAAGAGCTCGAAACTGATCGCGAGCGAGGATGTCAGGATCTCCGCCGACTTGACCTTCGGTCCGGGGCCGAGGAGCCAGGTCCGGGCCACGGAGAGGGAGATCTTGGCAGGAGAGGAGGTGGTGCCCATCGATCTCGGTGAGGGCCTCGATCCCGAGAGCTACGTGGCCCCCATCTCCGGAGCCGCGGCCGCAGCCCTGGCGGCGGGTTTAAGCCTTCACGAGATCGCCTCCGCCCTGGAGGGTTTCGATGGGCTCGGCGGCAGGATGAAGAACGTCCGGGAGGGCGGAATTTTGCTGCTCGACAACTCCAACTCCGGCCTTCAGGCCTCGGGGGTGGAGGCGGCCCTGGACCGCAATGGAGGCGGCGGAAGGCTCGCCCTCGTCGTCGGCGAGGAGGCGGAGACGGTCTGTGAGGGTATGGACGTGCCTGCCCTGATCGAGATCATCGCCCGCCGGCGCCGGGAGATCAACCTTCTCGTCTTGGTGGGAAAGAGGCTCGCGCCGCACGCGCCCGGCCTCTCGGCCCACGCTGCCCCGGATCTCGATTCTGGCATCGCCCTGGCCAAGGCGGGGCTGGAGAGGGGCGATAGGTTAGTTTCATGCGTTAAATGTTTCAGGTGATTTTATTGATGGCAAGCGAAGTTCAGATACTGCACCCAAGGCCGAGCTCGATCGTGGCCGCCCTTTATACTTTGAGAGATTTGGGCGTCGACGTCGTCATAATGCACGGTCCCAGCGGCTGCTGCTTCAAGCACGCCCGCCTCCTGGAGGAGGACGGCGTTCGCACCCTCACCACCGCCCTCGACGAGGCTGGCTTCGTCTTCGGTGGCCAGGAGCAGCTCACGGGCCTCCTCCGGAGGGCGAAGGAGCTCTTCGACCCGAAGCTGATGGGCGTCGTGGGGACCTGCAGCAGCATGATCATCGGAGAAGACCTCCACCAGTCCGTCGTCGACGCCGATCTCGACGTCCCCGTCATCGAGGTGGAGGTCCACGCCGGCTACCGGGACAACACCAAGGGGGTCGTCATCACCCTGGAGGCGGCCCTGGAGAAGGGGATAATCGACCGCGAGGAGTTCGATCGGCAGAAGTTCCTCCTGGAGAAGGCGACGGAGGTTGAGAGGCTCTTCGGCGCCGCAAGCCAGGAGTATCTGGCCCCCGAGAGGGGCGATATCAAGTACAAGGCAACGGAAAGGCTCCTCGATCTGATGGCCGAGGGGAATAGAGGGTTGAACATTCTCAACGCCAAGAAGGAGACGGCCTACATGTTCGCCGACATCAACGCCGCCGTGGCCCAGGTGGCCAAGGCCCGGGGCGCCGAGGTGACGACTCTTGCAAACCTCGACCAGAACAAGGGGCTGGCGAAGGTGAGGCAGGACGCAAAGAACATCCTTTCGGGGCTTCTCGAGAGGGGGATCGCCATCGACGGGATCATCGGCGGCCTCGACGAGTACCCCATCGCCGGGGACAAGGTGGCGAGATGGCTGGCTGAAGACGACGGCTACGACTTCGCCGTCATATCCGGCGTTCCCCACGCGATACCGATCGACGCGCTCGAGGGGATGGAGATCTTCTCGATCACCAACGGACCGCGCCAGGTCCGGCCCCTCCGGGAGCTGGGACATCAGCACGTGTTGGTGGAGATCGACCTCCACCCCAAGACGATGGGCGTATCGAGCATCGTCGAGTCGGAGTTCGGCGCCACCCTGAGAGGGCTGAGCGAGCTGGGCTGAAGGCTGAGAGGGCGGGGCCGGATGGCCCCATAGAAAACCGTTTTTTTTTGCTCAGACCGCCTTGGGGAGCTCCGTGAGGAAGACGTAGATGATGAACCCCAGCATCCCTATCAGGGCGATCCCCAGGATGGAGATCTTGGAGATCATCAGAAACTCCTCCCGGGTGGGCTTTCTCGCCAGCTTGAGAACCCTGAGGTAATCCTTGTAGTTGAACTTGGGGGCGGTGATGTTCACGTTCATATCGCCCAGCTTTCCGGCCAGCTCACCCTTTCGGCCGTTGACTTTGTTTTTGCGGGTCTGAACCTTCTCGTCTGACATTCAGGTGGCGAAGGGGACTTCCTGGTGAAAAAGATTTCGATCAATCAGACCAGGCCAGCCTATTCGATACCGCCTCTGCCACCTCTTCTGTAGAGCAGCTCCCGCCCAAGTCCGGCGTTCTGACTCCCTGGCCGAGGGCCCACTCCACCGCCTCCTCGATCATCCTGGCCTTTCCGGCCTCCCCGAGCCAATCCAGCATCATCGCTGCGCTCCTGATGGCGCCCACCGGGTTTGCGATCCCCCGTCCCGCGATGTCCGGGGCCGAGCCGTGGATCGGCTCGAAGAGGGCGTAATTATCGCCGAGGTTCGCGCTGGGGCAGAGGCCCAAGCCCCCGACCACCCCTGCGGCCTCGTCGCTGAGGATGTCGCCGAAGAGGTTCGTGGTCACGATCACGTCGAACCTTTTGGGGTTTATGACCAGGTTGTAGGCGGCGGCGTCGACGAGCATGTTCTCGAAGGGGACGCCCCATCGACGGGCCGTCTCCTCGCAGATCCGCAAGAAGAGGGTGTCGCTCTTGAGGACGTTGGACTTGTGGACGATCGCGAGCTTCTCTCTCTTGGAGGCGATGGCGCAGGCCCTCTCAGCGATCCGGAGAGAGCCCCGGCTGGTGATCACCCTCAATGTCGTGGCCTCCTCCTGGTCCAGCCTCTCGACCCCCGAGTACATCCCCTCGGTGTTCTCCCTCACGATGACGAAGTCGAGCCCCGGCGCCGAGAAGGGCCTGATGTTGGCGTAGAGGTCCAGCCCCTTTCTCAGGGCCAGAAGGACGCTTCTGTAATCGGGATCCGGAGGTGTAGTGACCGCGCCGAATAATACACAATGGCAGCTCTTTATCAGCTCCAGGTCCTCCTCGGCCATCGCCTTGCCCGTCCTCTTCCACCGGCCGTAGCCCAGCTCCACGGGGACGAACTCCAGATCCGCCCCCGCCGCCTCGAGGACGGCAAGAGCGGCGTCGATCACCTCCGGCCCGACGCCGTCCCCCCTGACCAGAGCTACCCTCTTTTCAGCTCCTCTGCAAGAGATCTTATCGCCTCCGCTATCTTTGGGGCCCCGTCCCCCCAGTGGACCACGACGCCAGTGTGGCCCCGCAAGATGGTGATCCCGCTCCTCTCGGATCTGCAGCACCGCGTTATGAAGGGACCCTTCGGCGCCAGGTGATCGTTGGAGAGAGGGCAGGTGTTAAAAAATCGATGCTCTTTTCCCGGGTACATATCTCTATAGACCTCTCGGGAGACCTCGCAGCCGACGATCAGGGGATCGTCGATCTCGACCTTATCCGAGTCCAGAGACCTTCCCAGACCCGAGGCGGTGCAGGGGAAGTAGACGTCGTCGCCCTCGAAGCCCCGGAGGTCGAGGACCCTAGTCCTGAACTTCAAGGCCAGATCTCCGAGGACTCCGGCCCGCTCCAGGTTCCCGATGACGTACGCGAGCCAGGACGGCTCGGGGGGGACTACGTCCAAGATCTCGATCTCGGTGATGGCTGAGAGGTCCGGCTGGTGGACGAAGGTGAGGTGCTCGTCGGGGCCCTGGAAGATCACCGTATTCACGCCGTCTTTGCATAGTTCGTGAGAGAGCTCGATCAGATTGGTCCGGTTCCGGGTGTCGATCTTCTCCTGATACTCCAGGATCGAGTCCCCGCTGGCGATCTGCTCCATCGACTTAACGGGTCGCATGAACCCCCTCCCCGGCTCCGCCTCCACCGCGTAGATGGTGATCTCGTCTCCGAAGTGGATCAGGTATTTTGTGGAGAAGTAGATGGGGTCGCCGGGCCTCGCCTCGCTGGCAGATCCCACGTACTTGTAGTCTTCAGGAAATATCAAAGCGCTCCTTCCTTCTCCTTTCTGCGATGTGCTACGAGCCCCCCGTCCTGGAGGATCGCAAGAAGGAACTCCGGGAGCCTCGTCCCCGAAAAAGTCCTCTCTCCTGCGGTCACCGTTCCCCTCGAGAGGTCCACCTCCACCACCTCCCCCTCCCGGCACGAGACGTCTGCCTCCATCACCGCAAGGCCGACGTTGATGGCGTTCCTGTAGAATATCCGGGCGAAGGATTTAGCCACCACGCAGGCCACCCCCGCCTCCCGGAGGGCCAGAGGCGCCTGCTCCCGAGAGGAGCCGCAGCCGAAGTTCTTGCCGGCCACGATCACGTCGCCGGGCGAGACCTTCTTCGCGAACTCCGGGTCCAGCCCCTCCATGGCGTGGAGGGCCAGCTCCCTGATGTTCTTGGTCCTGAGGTAGGGGCCGGGGATGATGACGTCGGTGTCCACGTCGTCCCCGAATACCCATGCCTTTCCCCTGATCATGGGCGAGGGTTAGATCTGCAACGGTATATGGCTTTCCTATGGATTGAGGACTTGGGCGATTATGAGGAGCCCGAAAAGCCGGAATATCACATTCTAACGAGATCCCACCGCCGAAAGGGAAGACGTTATTAGTGACAACGCCAATTATCTCAGGCGAGAATTGTGAAGGTTATGATGATTCGTTGGCAGGAGGCGGTCTGACGTTACAGGTTGAAGATCTCTGGGTGAGCATAGGGGATAAGCAGGTCCTCAAGGGGGTGAACATGAAGGTGGGGGAGGGCGAGACCCACGCCCTCTTCGGCCCCAACGGCTGCGGCAAGACCACTCTGCTCAGCACCATAGCGGGAATCCCGCGGTACGTGGTGGATAGAGGGACGATCAGGTTCAAGGGCGTGGATATAACCTCCATGCCCGTGTACGAGCGGGCGAAGCTCGGGATAGGGATAGCCTTCCAGCATCCTCCCACCATCAGAGGGCTGAAGGTCGCGGATATGATCAAGCTCTGTAACCCCCAGGCGGACGCCGAGAAGATCCTGGCGGACCTCGACTTCGAGGATTTCGCCGACCGGGAGGTGAACAAGGGCTTCTCCGGAGGCGAGGTGAAGAGGTCGGAGATGGTCCAGCTCCTGGCTCAGGAACCGGACTTCGTGATGCTCGACGAGCCCGATTCGGGGGTGGACCTGGAGAACATCAAGGTGATCGGCCGGGCGATCAACACCCTCACCGAGAAGGACAAGAAGCCGAGCGCCCGGACCAGGTCCGGGGTGATCATCACCCACTTCGGCCACATCCTCGACTACATGTCGGCGGACAAGGCCCACGTGATGATCGACGGCACCATCGTCTGCTCGGGAAGCCCGAAGGAGATCCTGGAACAGATCAAGGTCAACGGATACGAGGGGTGTGCTGCATGTCTATGTCCCGTCTAGAAGAGAAGGCTAAGAAGGCCGCCGATAAGAAGGCCGCGCTGGGGACGGATATCGATATCGAGAGCTACGACTCCGAGTCCGAGGAGTTCGGCGAGATCGAGGCCCTGGAGATGCTCCCCGCAGACGTCCAGACCGCGGCCCTCAGCGCCGGGGTGAGCCTCTCGGGCGAGACGGCGGGAGACTACTTCCAGGTGGACCAGTCGGCGGTCCACAAGGCCGCCAGCATGGAGGGGATCGAGGTGATGGACATCGCCTCAGCCATCAAAGAGCACAGCTACCTTGAAGACTACCTCTGGAAGCTCGTCCCCATCGACACCGACAAGTACACCGCCGACGTGGGGATGCACCCTCCGGCGGGCTACTTCGTCCGGGCCAAGCCCGGCACCAAGACCGTCTTCCCCCTCAAGACCTGCCTCTATATGGGCGGCAAAAACAAGCGCCAGAGGGTTCACAACGTCGTCATCGCCGAGGAGGGGTCACAGCTTCACATCATCACCGGCTGCACCACCCCCTCCCACGCTGGACGGGGTCTCCACCTGGGGGTCTCCGAGGTCTACGTCCAGAAGAACGCCCACGTCACCTTCACCATGGTCCACAACTGGGGCGAGGAGGTGGAGGTGAGACCTCGGGGCGCAAGCCGCGTGGAGGCGGGAGGGTCCATCTCCGAGAACTACATCACCCTCACCCCCGTCAAGAGCCTCCAGGCCTTCCCCACCGCCACCCTGGCTGGGGAGGGGGCGGTCGCCAGCTTCAACACCATCATGTACGCCCGCAGGGGCAAGATCGATATCGGAAACCAGACCATCCTCTCGGCGCCCCGGACCAACGCCGAGTCGATATCAAGGGTCGTATCCACCGGCGGCGAGATCATCAACCGAGCCCGCATGGTGGGCAAAGTCCCCGATATAAGGGCTCACCTGGAGTGTGTCGGATTGATCCTAACGGAGAAGGGGAGGATCTACTCCATCCCTGAGCTGGACGGCTGGTGCGGAGGCCTGGACATGTCCCACGAGGCGGCGGTCGGAAAGATCTCCCAGGAGGAGCTGGAGTACCTGATGGCCAGGGGCCTCTCCACCGACGAGGCCACCAGCGTCATCGTGAGGGGCTTTCTTGACGTCGAGATCAAGGGATTGCCGCCGGCCCTAAAAGAGGAGATCCAGAAGATCACCAAGCTAGAGGAGA
The DNA here is from genome assembly GCF_049974945.1 of Methanocrinis sp. Lineage (NCBI taxonomy): Archaea > Methanobacteriati > Methanobacteriota > Methanomicrobia > Methanotrichales > Methanotrichaceae > Methanocrinis > Methanocrinis sp. The sequence goes on from NZ_JBNGCU010000022.1 coordinate 9,626, forward strand.
TCCACGGCGCCATCTGAGGCGGAAGCGTCAGGACCGCTTTCGGTTGCGGGAGGTCTCCTCGGTGAGGTTGTCCCCGTTCTTCTCGGCGACGGCGGAGAGCCGGAAATCCTCTCTGGCCTCCTCGCGATGGGGTTCCGGGACTTCAGATGAGCGAGATGAGCATCGGCTCATCGGATTCGAGGGGCTCTCTCTTTGCCGCGCCGAACCTCCCGGGCCAGAACCCCGCCCACCCGGCAGTCCAGCCGGTCGAGAACCTACTTCACCAGCCCGGCCCGGGGGCCCGGTTACGGCAACTCTTTTGGGCATCTCTCCCACCTCACCCGCTCGACGAACCTGCTGAGGCTCTCTACATCTTTTATCTCGCGGCGAACCATCCGCTTCAGCCGCTCTCTGGTATCGAGGTCGACCCTGGCCCTGGTGGGCTGAAGGTGTTGCTCCATCCTTCTCGCCAGCTCCTCTCCGGCCCGATCCCAATCGGTGAGGACTACGACGTCTCTGTAATCCCGGGCCGCCTCCTCGGCTACATCCAGCGCGGGCCTCCGGGCCGCCCTGACGACCGGCCCCTCGACCCCCAGCTCCCGAAGGGACCGCTCATCTCTCTCACCCTCCACGATCATCGCCGCGCCCGCCTCCGAGGCCTCGACGAGGGATGCGACCAGATCCTCCAGAGAGTCGGGATCCAGGCTCGGCCTTCTTCCCCTCGGCTCGCGGCCCTTCCGGCCGCCTCTGCCACTTCTGCTCATATGATCTGGCTTTCTCCTCTCTTTGTCAGCTCGCAAAGCCGCCTCTCGGCCTCGTCCGGATCGACTCCCAAGATCAGGACGACCTTTCGGGAGCTCTTCATTCCAGCCGTCACAGATACCATCTCGGCGCCGATCCCGAAGAGGTCGGCCAGGGCCTCCTCGAGCTGGTGATTGGCCTTCCCCTTCGTCGGCCTCTCGGTGAGCTTCGCCTCGACGGACCTTCGCCATGGGTTGTAGCCCGAGGGGACGACGAGCCTGATCGAAGCCGGCGTCACATCGAACCTTATGAGAACTCCCCGGGGGTGGGGGTCGATGGCGTCCCGGATCAGATCGGGGCAGTTCATAAATGGGAAACGCCTCCGGGGCGACTTAAAGCTTTGCTCCTTTTTCGGAGAGGAAAGACAAAATTCGCATCCTTCTAACCAAAATCGCAAGAAGGGGGGCAATATTAAAATAACCTGAAGACCATGACGGAAGAGGTTTTCATGCAGATTAGGCAAGTTGTCGTCCTGGCTGATGAGTCTTCAGAGGTGAGCGAACTTCTCTGCGACCTGGAGCGGAGGGGGATCGAGGTCGTCAGATCCAACGCCGCCGAGATCCTGAGGGAGGCGGCCTCGGCTGAGGGTGGCGGGTGGGGTGGACCTGACCGCCTCGTCCTCTGCGATCAAAACTTCAGCTCAAAACCGTTCGGATCGGCTATCGTCGGGGTGGCTGCGAATAACGGCTGCTGTGTCCTGATCGGTCCGGATCGATTCGGGAGGCTTCTCGAGGAGATGGAGACGGGGGGGACCCTAGCCGAGGAGACTAGAAGAGAGCTGGCCTCCGAGGCGGCTTATTGGTGCATATCGAGGGAGGCGGAGAGGCTTTCGGCTCTCTCAGGCGAGAGCCCTCGCTATCTGGTTCAGACCTACGAGAAGGTGCAGGACCTCAGATACGGGGAGAACTGGCACCAGAAGGCCTCTTTATATCAGAGGCCCGACGGGCTCGGCCTCCACCGGGCCCCAAAGGTCTGCGGAAAGGAGATGTCCTACAACAACGTCGTCGACGCAGAGGCGACCCTGGAGATGCTGATCGACTTGATGGAGTACGACGGCGCCCGAGAAGACCGGACCCTGGCCGTGATCGTTAAGCACGCAAACCCCTGCGGCGCGGCCTACGGCCAGAATAATGCGGAGGCCTACAAGAGGGCCCTGGCCACCGATCCCAAGAGCGCCTTTGGCGGAGTGATCGGCTTCTCCGAGCCGGTGGACGCGGGGCTTGCTGAGGCTATGCGCGACCATTTCATCGAGGTCCTGCTGGCGCCAGGCTACGATCCCGAGGCGCTCGAGATTCTCCAGGAGAAGCGGAACCGGCGCATCCTGGACGTGAGCGAGCTTCTCACGGAGCCTGACAGGCTTTACCGGGGCCGCCAGTCCAAAAGCGTCTTCGGCGGCCTTCTGGTCCAGGACTACGACACCGGAGATATACTGGACTGGAAGGTGGTGACGGAGAGAGGGCCCACCCCCTCCGAGACGATGGCCCTGCGGTTCGCCTGGAAGGTGGCCAAGTATGTCAAGTCCAACGCCCTCGTCTACGCCACCGCAAACCAGACGATCGGGATCGGCTCGGGCCAGGTCTCCCGGGTGGACTCGGCCAGATTCGGGGCCGAGAAGGCCGAGGAGCACGGCCTGGATACCAAAGGAACCGTAGCCGCCACCGACTCCTTCTTCCCCTTCAGGGACGGCCTGGACAGAACCAGCGAGGCCGGGGCGACCGCCGTCGTCCATCCCGGCGGCTCCATCAGGGACGCTGAGGTGATCGAAGCTGCAAACGAACACGGCATGGCCATGGTCTTTACGGGCATGCGCCACTTCAGACATTGAGACCGCCTCTATTCGCAGCGCTTCGGAGAGAGGAGGCTGGTCGAGACCAGCCCGAGCTCTGATATCTATTCTGATCTTGATCCTCGCTCTGACAGGGACGGCCTTTTGCGAGGCGATCTCTGCCTCCGGCGACGTTCAGGAGGCGATCGCGAGGGCGAGGCCCGGAGATACGGTGATCGTCCGCGCCGGCGATTACGAGCCGTTCACCGTCGACAAACCCCTCATCATCCAGGGGGTCGGCTACCCTTCGGCCCAGGCCCGGATCCAAGAGCCGGCGATCACCATCAGGGCGCACGGGGTCGTGCTCCGAGGCTTTGAGGTGGAGGGGGTGCCGAGGAACCAGGACGACAAATTCAGATACTACATGGAACTCTCGAGCCAGAGGGCCCAGACCACCCTCAACCAGCCCAACTCCGGAGTTCTCGTCGACGGCGACGACGTGGTCATCGAGGATATGGCAGTGATGGGATCGGAGGTGGGGATCCTGCTCAAAGATGCTCGAAACTTCACCATCCAAAACTCGTCGTTTGCGAGATGCAACAGCGGCCTATCGATTCAGGGCTGTGACGGCGGAAAGGTTGAGGGATGCACCTTCCAGGGGTGCGATAAATACGGTGCCTATCTCGAAGGCTGCGAAGAGATCTTCATCCGGGAGAACGAGGCTGTCGGGAACTCAGGGGTGGGGATGATGCTGAAGGGGTCATCATGCGCCGTCGTCGAGGGCAACGAGTTCGTCGAAAATTGGCAGGGCCTCTTCCTCTGGAACTCCTCCCTCTGCGAGATCCGGGAGAACAGAGCAGATCGGAACGTCTACTACGGCATGGTCATCGCCTCGGGGTCGAACAACTCGATCCTGAACAACCTCGCCCGAAAGACCGGAGGGGGAGAGCTGAACCTCCTGGGGATCGGGATAAGCATCCAGGAGAACAGCACCTACAACCTGGTGGCCGGAAACGTCCTGGAGGAGAACCTCAACGGCCTGGATCTGACCAGAGGCTGCCGGTTCAACCTGATACTCTCTAACGAAATGTCCGAGAACAGCAACGGCATCCGGCTGGACAAGAACGAGAACAACCTCGTCTACAAGAACAACTTCAGGCGAAACCTCATAACAGGCTACGACAACGCAAGCCACAACTTCTGGAACGCCACCGTCGGCAACTACTACGACGACTACCGCGGCCGGGATAGAGACGGCGACGGCATCGGTGAGGACCCCTACTGGATACCGAAAGGGAGCAGCTGCACCGTCGACTGGCGACCCCTGATGCAACCCGCCGAGATGGTGATCGACCTCGAGGCGGCCTGGGGCGACCTCGCCCGCTACGCCACCTACGAGCCCGAAGAAGATCTCCCTTACAAGATAGAGGACGAGATCATAGTGATAGGGAGGGAAGAGCCCGAAAAGTGGTGGATCTAGGTTCCGATCTTGATCGGCTCCGCAATCGATCGCAGAGTGGCGATGGCCGAGAGGGCGGCCAGATAGCTGGTCTTGGGGTTTTGGGGGGACGGCAAGTTCTCGACTTTGGTGGTGATCCGTCCGAAGTCCCCTTCGGCCGAGATCTGGTGGACGTTGACGTCGATCTCGGGGTCCGCCACTATTCTGACCATCACCCTCGCCCCCCGGGCGGCGAGGCTCAATGTCGCGGCAACGTTGACGTTGGCCGGAAAGGCCGAAACGGCCTCCTCGGCGGGCCCCTCGAAGATCACGGCGGGCTCGGTGATCGCGGCCAGGTCGATCTGCATATCTTCGATGTAAGGCGCACCCGAAAACCCCTTCGGGTTCTTGGTGGTGGTGAGGGTGACCAGCTCGATCTTCCCCGCGCTGGCGGACTTCAGCCCGTCAAGGCCGGATATCGCCCCCGAGGGGAGGTAGACCTTGCATCCGTTTTCTTTTGCTAAATCCGCCACCATCCGATATAGATCTCCATCCAGGAGGGCGCCGACGCTCATGATCATGAGGTCCCTCCCCCTCTCCAGAGCCGCCCTCGCCACCTCGGGAACCGACCTCTGAGACGCCGCCTCCACCACCACCTCGGAGAGCTCCACAAGACCCTCCAGGCCCGATATCTCGGGACGAATCTCAAGACGCCTCACCAGCTCTCGCGCCCTCTCCTCATTTCGATCGAAGACCGCCACCAGCTCCGCCGCGATATCGCCGCGGTCTATCGCCTTTGCGATCTCGGTCCCGATCGCGCCGCAGCCAACCAGCCCTATTTTCAGAACCATCGCAGCCTATAAATCGATGGGAGGACAAAACTTTTGCGGTATGCTATCATCTCTGCTGGAGCGGTTCGTGCAGGAAGACCTGGGGGAATGGGACGATTCGAGCACCATCGTTCCAGAAATAAGCGCAAAAGCTGCGATCTTTGCGAAGGAGGAGTGCGTCGTTTCGGGCCTGGAAGAGGCGGACGAGATCCTGAACTATTTCGGGCTTGAGGGAGAGCGGCTCGTCGGGGAGGGAGACCGCGTCGACGCTGGCTCGAGGGTCCTGGTGATCAGGGGCCGGGCGAGGGCCATCCTCCAGGCTGAGAGGCTGGTGTTGAACTTCGTGAGCAGGATGAGCGGGATATCGACCCTGACCCGCGAATGTGTCGGAAGGGCTGGAAAGGTCAGGGTCGCATCCACCCGGAAGACAACACCGGGCTTCCGATCCTTCGAGAAGAGGGCGGTGGTGGTTGGAGGGGGCGATCCCCACCGGTTCGACCTCTCAAGCTCCGTCATCATCAAGGACAACCACCTGAAGTTGATGGGCCTGGAGGAGGCGCTTCGCGCCGCCAAAGAGCGGGCCAGCTTCACCAAGAAGATCGAGGTGGAGGTGGAGAGCCTGGAGGATATGCTGAAGGCGGCATCCCTGGGGGCAGATATAATAATGTTCGACAACATGCCGCCCGAGAGGATCCGGGAGGGCGTCGAGCGTCTCAAAAGAGAGGGGCTGAGGGACCGGCTCCTTCTGGAGGCCTCGGGGGGGGTAACTCCCGGAAACGTCACCGAGTACGCCGCCGCGGGGGTGGACGTCGTATCGATGGGCGCCCTCACCCGATCGGCACGGTGGATAGACTTCAGCCTCGAGATTGAGGTGTGATTTTTGATCGGTGAGATCGCCGAATGTCGCCTCGGTCGTCCGACCTAGTTCGACCATAAACGTTATATTGATCGTCTGATGCCGTGGAGATCATAAATGTTATATCGATCGTTTACTACTACTCAGATCCAACTTCGGTGAGTGGGAATGCGTCTGATCTATCTGGTGATGCTCGCGATCCTGGCGTCGTCGGTCCTCTCGGCGCCTATGGCGGCTGCGGCCTCCAACGATGAGGACAAAGAGGACAGCGAGATTACCTCTCGGCAGTTCTCCTTCAGGGTGGGCGAAGGGGTCAAGATCGGTGACTACAGGGTGGAGCTGATAAGCGTCGTATCGATCATGGACGGGTTGATAGAAGTCAAGGTCTGGAAGAGGGTCAGCGAGTTTGAAGACTGGAGGGTGATGGAAGACCACAGGGACGCGAACTTCGACGAGGGCGCATCGCACGGCGGCCTGACCCTGACGGTGATCGATATCTTCGACGAGGATACGGTCAGGATGAGGGCGGAGTATCGGACGGATTACGGGTACCCTCAAAAGTACGTGACCGAGAGGGCTCTGGCCCCCAGGAGCCTGCCGAAGCTCGACGTTGAGACGACGGTGGACAGGGCAGAGGTCAGCGTCGGAGACGAGGTGAAGGTGACCATCACCTTGAAGAACACCGGAAACGACACCGCCCGGGACGTGACCGTCCAGGACTCGCCACCTCTGCCCCAGTTCAGGTACCTGGCCGGATATCCCCCCAAGATCAAAAACCAGCTCCAACCCGGCGAGTCCGACATCGCCATCTACTCGATGGTGGCGGCCACGGAGGGAGAGGTGAAGATCCCGGCGACGGTGGCGAGGTACGCAGACTCCAAGTCGACTATATACACTGGAAGCTCTCCATCGATCAAGATCGAGATCAGACCCAAGAGGAAGCCCGATCTGGTTGTAAAGGTCGATCCGCCAGCTGCAATCGAGCACGGCAGCGAGGGGGCAATCAACGTCACCGTCGAGAACCAGGGAGATGCCAGCGCTTACCGGGTGGAGGTGGAGTCGGATCTCAGATCCGGAGGAGAGGGGCTAAAGATCGTAAAAGGGAGCCTCGACGAGAGCTTCTTTGAGATCCCGCCGGGGGGAGCCGAGAGCTACTCTGCGACCGTCAGGGGGTCAGAGAGCGGAGCTCATACCGTAGGCCTTGTGGCCAGATACCAGGGCGACGGGGAGATGATGCAGGCAGATACGACCTTCGAGATCGCCGTCCTGGAGAGGGAGCACAAGTACATCTACTACCTGCCGGTGGTGCCCGTGGTCATAATGGGGGTCTGGCTCTTCAGAAGGTACAAAGAATATAAATATTAAGTCGGAGTCTGGGGTAGATCGGATAAAACGAGCTGAAAGGGCCTCGAGAAGGGCGAACGAAACGCCTTCAGAAAGCCCTTCCGAAACGCCGTATGGAGACCATTGAACGCCGTCGGCATTTAAAGACGTCTGGACTGAGATCTATGTTGAACGTACTAATGCTTGGAATCGGCCAGTGTGGGAACAGGATACTCGACGCCGTCAATAGGGAGTCCTTCGGCGGGTCCTCCAAGCTCTCCAAATACTATTCTAGGCAGAAGTTCCCCAGCAGGGTCGAGACCCTCGCCATCAACACCGCCGTAAACGACCTCAAGGAGCTGAAGTTCACCGCCGCCAAAGACAGGCTTCACGTCCCCAACCTCCACGGGGTGGGTGCCAACCGGAGCATAGGAAAGCAGGGGTTCTGGGACAACCGGGAGATGATCATGGAGGAGATCGAGAAGAGGGGAGACTTCGAGATCGCCTTTGTGATGACGTCGGCCTCCGGTGGAACCGGGTCCTCCTTCGCCCCCCTCATAATCCACGAGCTTAAGGAGCGCTACAAGAACATAAACGTGGTCGCGGTGATGGTCCTCCCCTTCCGGGAGGAGGGTTCGATATACCTGCAGAACGCCGCCTTCAGCATGAGGGACATCATGGAGGTCCAGTCCGACGGCATAATCCTGGTGGACAACCAGTACTTAAAGAGGCTGAGCGGCGACATCAAGACCGCCTACGACAAGATCAACGACATGGTGGCGGAGCGGATCCTCTTCCTCATCGAGTCCCTGGACAGCGAGATGCTCTCGGTCACCGACCTCGGCGACTTCAAGACCGTGATGAGGGGTGGCCTGGGGATGGGAACCCTCGGCTTTTACGAGTCGGACAAGAAGACGACCTCCCTCACCTCGACGATCGAGGGTAGCCTCAAGCCCGGCGGCCTCCTCTACCCCGCCGACGTCTACGAGGACGCCGCGAGGGCGATGATCATCATCCAGGGGTCGAGGGACTCTCTCGACGTCGACGAGATCACAAAGTCCGTCGAGAAGCTCTCGACCAAGATCGGCCAGGTATTCAAGGGGATCGTGATAAAGAAGGGGAGACCAAAGGTCCTCTCGGTCTTCACCCTGGGGCAGGTCCCGGACTTGGAGATGCTCTACGCCCAGGCCGCCCAGGCGATCCAGGACGAGAAGAGCAGAAAGACGAGGGCCAAAAAGCAGCTCGACGACGCCTTCGCCTACATCGAGGACCTCGAGGAGATCTACTGATCTCCTCAAGACGTTTTAGGGCTTCATTAAATTTGAGTTCGCTAAATAGGCAACTATGAATTAAATCAGTTTTATAAGGAAATCCCAGATCCTCCGAATTTTTATAAAATTGTATCTATTATGATATCGAAGAATATTTACATTATAATAAGTATAACCAGTGGACGATGATTTCAAATTTGTTTTTGAAATTGGCGGCGATCTGCCTCATTTTATGCCCTATAACGACGATGGGCCAATCGCCGACCGAGGAATGGAACCTCACCTTTGGTGGCGCAGGCGGAGACGAAGGCAAGGACATTTTGGCCATCGAAGGCGGGTACGTGATAGCCGGGTCTACAGCTGGCGATGCTGGGAAGAGCAGCGTTCTCCTCATAAAGACCGACTCGAACGGCACCGAGATTTGGAACGCCTCCTTCAATCCATCTAACGGGGCAGAAGGGAACGCCATCCTTGAGACGGATGATGGAGGTTACGTCATAGCGGGCTCTGCACAGGTCTCCGATCGCTACGCCTCCATCTTGAAAGCGGGCAGCGACGTCGGGGCTTACGAGCTCGAAGACGTGGCTGAAGAGGCGACCTTTGGCGAGCCGGATCTGAAGGAGACGGCCGATGGAGGTTACGTCCTGACGGTCAGCATAGAGAGGGAGTCTGGCCGCGATCTCCGGCTGACGAGGATGGATTCGGACTGGAACGAGATCTGGAACGAGACCGTAATGCTATCCGAGATCAGCGGATATTGGATCTGTGCCACAAGCGACGGCGGAAAGATCGTCGTCGACCAGAAGGGCACAGTCCGACTGACGGACGTTAGCGGATCGGAGATATGGAGCTCGGAGCTCGGAGGAGCCGCCTCCTTGGAGATGGAGGACGGCAGCCGCATAGCGGCGGATATAGTCAACTCCGAGGAGAAGAAGAGCCTCCAGCTGATCAAAACGGAATCTGACGGGTCCGAGGCCTGGAAGAAGACCTTCGATATATCCGAGCCGGTCGACCGTGAGCTGAACGAGGACGGCACCATCACCATAGATCGATCAGAGCTCTACAACGCCATTCTGGCTGGGGATGAGAAGGTCCTGATAACTAAGACCGGATCCGACGGCAACGAGACTAGCGTAGCCATCGGCCTCTCGAAGATGGAGGGCTACTCGGTCCAGAGGCTCGCAGACGGCGGATACATCTTCGCGGATCCCGGCCTCGGCAGGGCCGGGCTGGCGAAGATCGACCCCGACGGAGAGGAGGCTTGGACCGCCGAGTTTGATCTCTCTGTGTGGGAGGGCAGCTACGAAGTCGTAAATCTGAGCGATGGTGGACAGATCCTTATCGCCCCCGAAGGAGATGGTGCCGTCCTGGCGGAGGTCGACTCAGAGGGCTTCGAGATCTGGAGCGTCGAGTTCGAGCTCTCCGGGACGGAAGGCGGCTACAGAGTCCTGGAGCTGGAGGACGGCGGCAGCCTCCTCATAGCGCCGGAGTGCTACCAGGTCCTTCTTTTGAGATTGAACCCCGAGGGAGGGGCGGTCTGGAGGGAGGAGCTTAACAGGACCGGCTGGGATGGAGGCTACGGGTTCTATGAGTATGACGATGGCGATTACGTCATAGTAACCACCACCATCAGCGACCCCGACCAGGAGCTTCTTCTGATGAAGGTCGACTCCGACGGAAACGAGACCTGGGCCAGGACCTTTGGTGAGGCGAGCAGCTCCGAGGAGGGCTTTGACGTCGATATGGCCAGCGACGGTGGGTACGTCGCTGTGGGTGCCTCGGAGGCAGAGGGGAGATGCGACCTCCTCCTGCTGAAGTTCGACTCCGAAGGCGAAGAGGTCTGGACCAAGAGGTTCAACCGATCTGATGCCGATCGGGGCAGCTCGGTCCAGGTGACGGGGGACGGCGGCTACATAATCGCGGGGACGACGGAGACGGAGGAGGACGGGTCTGATCTCTGGCTCTTGAAGGTCGATCAGAATGGAGAGCAGGTCTGGGAGAGGACCTACGGCGGGACCGGGGACGACGAGGGGTTCTGCGCTCGGGAGACGGCCGACGGCGGCTACATCCTGGTGGGGAGCCGGCAGGCCTTCGGTGGCCTTGGAAAGAACCTATGGCTCCTGAAGACGGACGCTCTCGGAAACGAGGTCTGGAACAACAGGTTTGGAGGTGCCGGAGACCAGCTCGGCCTCTCGGTCCTTGAGACCGAGGATCTCGGGTTCATCATCGCAGGTTATACTGACGGCACCGATGGAGGCGATGCCGACGCCCTGATCATAAAGACCGGCTCCGACGGCAGCCTCCTCCGGGAGATGACCCTCGGCGGGACTGGCCACGACGAGGCGGGAGCGGTCGTCGAAACCGACGATGGTGGCTATGCTTTCACCGGCTTAACCGAGTCCTTTGGGGCCGAGGGGAGGGACGTTTGGCTGGTCCGGCTGAGTTAAACGCGACGAACTCCTTAACTGGCGGGGTGGCGCGGTGGTGGGCAGAGCTTGCGCCTCCGCCACCCATTTCACTTTGATTCTGAGCCATCTCCTTTTTTAGCGCAGCCTTCACAGATGCCCTTCAACTCGAAGATCGATCCAGTTACAGTAAAATTTGCATCAGCAGAGACTTTATCTATCAATTTTGGCATGATCGGGTCCATCCAATCGCTGATGCCGCCGCATCGCAGGCAGAGCAGGTGCGCATGAGGCTCGGTAACGGGATCAAATCTCGTCTCACCCTGATCCAGGTTCAATTCGAGAATAAGACCAGTTTCTTTTAAAATTTTAATTGTATTATAAATCGTCGCCAGGCTGACTGTTGGATGTGTCTTCTTGACCTCGAGATATGCCTTCTGTGCTGTGGGGTGTTCATGATTGCCGAGGATATATCTGCTGATGGCTATTCTCTGGGGAGTGGCCCTATATCCACTGTTGCGTAACGTCTTGATTATCGATGAATCCAGATCCTCTGCCATGGTGATTACTAGGTGATAATTAATCTTAAATAAGCTTATTTCCAATAAAGAATTGAAGGTCTTTTCAATCTGGATCGTGGCCGTGACAATCACATGTCCACAAAATATAAATTGAAAGCCGCAGATAAGAAAGAAGAGAGGAGATTTTCGAATGACACACCATATAGAAGAAGCAGGACAGGGGATCCCCCTCCTGGGGGACAGGGTTCCGGAGATGGAGGTTGCGACCACCCACGGCAGGATGAAGATCCCGGGCGAT
>NZ_JBNGCU010000023.1:0-8822 GCF_049974945.1 Methanocrinis sp.
TTTTGGGAAGGGGTATCCAGCCTCCAACTTCATCACTGGAAAAGTAGATTGTGCCGTCCCTGGTAATAATGAGGCATCCAGACCTTCTCTTTGTTGCCACAGCTGACGTGATCGCAATCTCCTCCCAGATCTATCCCTCCCAAATTCTGATCGGATTGGCCATCAGAACATAACATCTGAAGCAGACCGACTCATAATATTTATAGGAATTGGTCAGTAGCATGTATAATCAAACGAGAATAATTTTGTCGCCAAAATCTGATTCGCATGTCTGCCGGGGGCCTGGCTAAAATCGATATACAGCCGCGTAATAAACGCGAAAGATGACCTCGTTTGGCATAATGAACTTTTATGATCCTTTAAAGTAACCTCATAACATGTCTTAATAACAAGGACCTGTTGCTCAGAAGACCTCATCAAAATAGAATGGAATCAGGGTCGAGCGCTCTCCCTTTTTGCCCAGATGAAGATCATCAATACTTCGACCTGAAAACGGGGCCGCTACGTGAGGTGAAATCCGCGACCCGATCCACGATGTAAAGAACGATATGCTCGAACGAGAGGTCCACGACGACTCGCCTCTCGATGGGAGGGCGCTCTCGCTCGATCTTGCCGCCGTCGGGCAGATCCGCCACCACTCCAAGATGCAGTATAAGATCCTGGACGCCGCTTTTCAGTGGCGTGACCTCCCACGACCACCGGGCGATCTCCCCTTCCGCCACGGAGGCCACCCCGTCACCGAGGGGCTGAATGCGGAAGTCTTCCCCTTCCAGGTTGGCTTTTATCGATAAACTCAATTCTGCGACCTCGGCCTCGGATGCGCCAAGATCTTCGAGCCTGCCTTTCAGCTCCCCCTGGACATCCTTCGCGATCGCCGCCTCCGCCTTCTCAGAGACGCCGACGGTCATCTCCCTCGCTGAATAGAAGGATACCGTTCCCAGATCGAGGCGATCGACCTCCATCTCCACCATCTCCGAGAAGTTCATCTCCTCTGAAGACGGCTGAGAGGCGGTCTCTTCGCCCCCTGTCCTTTGGCGGAGGGACTTGAGGTACTCGTATATCTTCCAACCGCCGGAGCTGCTCTTCGTCCTGATGGGGCCGTCTTCATCAACGAGAGGGCCATCTGTCGCCTTCTCGACCGATTCCACCTCTTCCGGGAGATGATCTTCTTCCTCTTCCCCGGCGCCGGCCCCAGAAACGACCTCGCCGGCTTCATAAAGGGCCCCATCGATCGGTTCCGACCCGTAACCGTCTATCTCGAAACCGTCTGTCTCGGGGGGCACTTCGGACTTAATCGGCTCTTCGAAGTTCGCTTTGGTCGGCCGGCCATCATCCGGTTCGGCCGAGGATCCACGAGATCTCCCTTCGGGCTCCAGCCCACCTCCATCCATTCCACCAGATCTTTCTGAGGATCCGACCGGCGGATCTTCAGCTGAGGTATCAGCACTTTCGTCTACAGCATCGTAAAAAGCATCTTCAGCTGCAGGCTCATCAGTTTTGTCTACGACGGTCGTTTCGATATGATCTTCATCGAGATCTGGCGGCGTTGTCTCAACATTCAAATCCGTATCGTTCTCATGATCTGCAGTCGTATCCAGATCTGCAGTCGTATCCAGGACCGTATCGTTCCGGGTCTCTTCGGTCGCCGTCATGATGGGATCTTCAGGTCCGTCGGACTCCGTCTCGTTGACCGGTCCACCAAGATCCTCATCATGAACCCCCCTGGACGATTCGTCATCGGCTTCAGAGTCCCCGTCACCGGCCCTCGCGACGGACGGCTCTTGGGCAAGTTCGCCCTCTTCGGACCAATCTCGAGAGACGTTCCTCGCCGAACCTGTGGACGGTGGCTCCTCGTTGTACCTGTTCTCAGCAAGCTGGTTACCTCTGAACGTATTTTCGTTGGAGTCTACCAGCTCAAAACCGCGGTAATTTGCCAGGATCAGGTTCTCCTCGACCAGGTTGTTATACGAAGATTCGAGGACGATGCCAGACCACCGATTATCCTGGACGGTGTTGCCGAATACAATGTTTTCCACAGAGTCTTCGAGATATATGCCGCGCCAGTTCTCGCTGACAAAATTGTCCTTCAGGACGTTCCCGCCCGAAGAGCGGAGCGCTATCCCGGTCCAGCCGTCGCGGACTTCGTTGCCGATGATCGTGTTGTTGCTGGAGGCAACATATATACCGATCCTCGAGTTGGTGACATCTAACCCCTGGACTGTGACCTCGTCGGCTTTTAATGTGATCCCGTTTTCGCCGCCGCCCCCATCTATAACGGGCCTTCCGCCGCCGGCGCTCTCGCCCAGGAGGACGATCGGCTTGTCCACGATCAGGTTCTCGCGATAAAATCCGCGTTGGACGACCACGACGTCTCCGTCGTCTGCGCCGTCTATGGCCGACTGGATGCTCTCTTCCGGAGCGACCGAGATGGTGGCCGCAGCTCCCAAGCCGATTGAGAAGATCGCCACCGCCGCCAAGATGACGAATCCCAGCTTTTTTAGAGATTCTGCGGCAACAGATCGAGATGGAGAGATTTCGCTGCCCAAAAGTCGGGAGAGAGGGTCCACAGCCCTGGGGTCGGCTATCCCATCTTCGAGAAGTTCGCGCTTTTCCACCATCGATCTCGTCCCCAAAATAGGCCCTCGATTCAGGTCGATTCAAGTTTGCGTCGTCGGTTTCGAGTCATCCGTCCACCGGCGCAGATCTTGAGGCCATCGGTGGTCTTTGGCTCAAGGGGTGGTGGCCAGCCATAAAATAGTTATCGAAAAAGACCTTCTTTGAGACCGCCGAGGAGCGGCGCCCCCAGGAAGATTTTTACCCGCCCGCGCCATCTGCCCACCATGAGCGATTTGAAGAGGATCATACCCTGTCTCGACGTGAAGGTCGTCGACGGCCAGCCCACCGTCGTCAAGGGCGTCAAGTTCGTGAACCTGAAGCGGCAGGGCGACCCCGTCGAGCTCGCGATCCGCTATGACGAGCAGGGGGCCGACGAGCTGGTCTTTCTGGACATAACCGCCTCCGCTGAGGGTCGAAAGACGATGGTGGACGTCGCCCGGCGGACCGCCCGGGAGGTCTCCATACCCTTCGCCGTAGGCGGCGGGATCGGGACGGTGGAGGGGATCGTCGAGATCCTCGACGCCGGGGCCGACAAGGTGGGGATCAACACCGCGGCGCTGAAGGACCCTGACCTCATCAAAAGGGCCTCGAAGGCCGTGGGGTCCGAGAGGATCACCATCGCCATCGACGCCCGCAGAAACCCCGAGATCGGAAGGGGGGCGAACGCCTTCGGGCTGGAGGATGAAAGCCGTGCCTGGTTTGAGGTGGTGATCTACGGAGGCAGAGAGCCGATCGGAATAGACGCCATCGACTGGGCCCGCCGGGTCGAAGAGCTCGGCGCGGGCGAGATCCTCCTCACCAGCATGGACCGGGACGGAACGAACGACGGCTACGACATCCCCCTCACCAGGGCCGTCTCCGAGGCGGTCAGCGTTCCGGTGATCGCGAGCGGTGGGGCAAAAAATCCCGAGCACATGCTCGAGGCCTTCAGGGAGGCCGGAGCCGACGCCGCCCTGGCGGCGGGGATCTTCCACCGCGGCGAGTACACAGTGAGGGAGGCGAAGGAGTACCTCCGGTCCCACGGAGTCGAAGTGAAGCTCGATTGAAGGCGCAGAGGAGGCGAGAGCCCCCCGGCCGCCAAAAGCTTTTTTTTTCTGGGTTGGAGTGGCCCTTCGGCCCGCCCGGCCAAGATCGAGAAAAGCGACTTAATCTTCACCATACCACGCCATCGATTCTGAATGGCGCAAGCCAGGAGCCACTCCCCACCCCCGATCAGCTGGCTTTACGGTCCAGTTCTAGTTCTTCACCAGCTCTCGAATGTCCTTGAAGATATCCAGAGTTATGGAGAAGGTTACGACAACAAAGAGCAGAGCCAGCAATATCAGATCATAGATCATATACACCATTTCCTATATACTCTATATAGTAGTATATTCCATATATACTTTATGGTGGGCCGGATCCCCCATACTCGTCCCCGCCGGCCAGACCCCCCATCGGGGGGGGCAGAGACCTCCGATCCAATCCTCTCGGCGGTTTCATGCTAAGGCGTCAGAAAGGATGAATAATATTTTATAGAAACGCAGTCCTCTTTATCCCGGGTTTCTTTCGAACCCGGAGGTCAGCGTCCATGAGCTTTCTGATTGATCCGCCTCTGCTGATTTTGTCAGGCCTCTTCATCTACTTTGGTGGCCGGAGGCTGGGCTGGAATAGACATGCGAAGATCGTTGTGGGTGTTGGGATAATACTTATATTTATAATATTCAGCGCTCTCCTTTACGCCGACGTCTTCAGGTGCGTTTTTCCTCCCTTTCCCAACACCAGCGGCTCGGCGTTCATGCTCCACTCCGAGAGAACCGGCATAACGAAGGAGATGATCCCGACCTTCATCGTCGTTCTATTCTTCGCCCTCTATCCGGTCTGGCTCTTCGCAGGCTACGCCGCAGCCCTTCTGATATCGAAGCGAAGGAGGATCTCGGACGGCCTCTATTCCTCCCGGGACGTCAAGAGCCGGGCCGAGCGCGACAGGTCTGAGTACGCCGTGGCGAGAGACCCAGACCCCCGGCGGTGTGTGAGGGAGGCGGTAGCTGCCCTCGGCGGCATGGAGAGGTTCGTTCAGGCCGGCGACAGAGTCTTCATCAAGATCAACGTCTGCGGCGGGGTGCCGGAGGTGAGGGGTACGTTCACCAGCATCGAGGTCGTCGACGAGATCGTCGAACTGGTCAGGGGGACGGGAGCAGAGCCCTTCCTCGGGGACGCGGACATGATCTGGAACAAGTTCTGGCGGGTGGCCGAAGACTCCGGCTGGGTCGATTGGGCCAAAGAGAAGGGGGTGAGGCTGGTGAACCTCTCCGAGACCAAAATTGTTAATTTCGACTTCGGAGAGGACGGCGTCATCGGAGAGGATATGGTCTCAAAGGAGGTGATCGACGCAGACGTGATAATCTCGGTCCCCACCATGAAGACCCACCTCCTCACCGGGGTCACCCTGGGGATGAAGAACATGTACGGAACACTCCCGGAGGTGGACAAGGCCAGGTACCACAAGATGAAGATCGAGGAGGTGATATACGAGATCAACAGGTCCTTCATCCCCAACCTGGTGATCATCGACGGCAGCATAGGAAACGAGGCGATAGGACCCCTCAGCTCCAGGCCCCTGGACTTCCAGACGATAGTAGCCTCAAACGACGTCGTCTGTGCCGATTCGATCGCCTCCCAGCTGATGGGCTACGGCCCCTCGGAGGTGGTCCACCTGAAGATCGCCGCCGAGAGGGGCCTCGGCGACGCCTCCCAGAGGTACGATCTCGCCGACCTCCCCTACAGCCACGCCAGCGGAAAGGACGGGGACTGGGACCGGCCCCAGGCCGAGGTCAAGGACCTCTACAACGCCGGGATCGAGCTGCTGCTGAAATTTCCGGGCTGGAGCACCCTCTTCAACGTCGGAGCGGACTTCTTCCTCTACGACATGGCCAGGCTTCCGGTCTTCAGATACCTCACCCCCTGCCTCCTGAAGCTTCTGAACGATATCGTCTACTTCCAGCTGAGTGGCCAGGGGGGCACCGAGGAGGAGAGGATCAGGAGGAGGAACAACTTCTTCATACTCCTGCTTCTGGCGGAGGCGGTCCTCCTCGGCTTCTACATGGACGGCTACCTCTTCAGATCCCTCTTCTTCGACCTGAACCTCCTCATCGCGATAATCGTCTCGATCCTGGCCGCGGTCAGGATGAAGAGCAGAAACCTCCTGGCCCTCATCTTCTCTTCGGTCCTCGTCACCTTCTTTTTGGAGCGAGCCCTCACCTCGGGGGGGATCGTGAGATACGCCGGAAGCGACGGCCCTACCCTCTTCGTCGTATCGGGCTGGGCCCTTCTGATGGTGACGATCTTCGGGATATCGGACCCGTTGAGGCGGTGGATCTCCGGCCTGGGCATATTCGAAAGGCTCAAGAGGTGGAGGGCCCTCCCCTTCGCCGCGACGGTGGCCGCCTTCTCCCTCCTCTTCTATCTGGAAGGGTACTTCGCCATAGCGGAAGGGGCGGTCCTGGCGACCTACGTCATCATGGCCATTCTGGCCCTCTTTTCCTCGAGCAGATGCTCCATAGACTGGAACGCCGCCCTGGCCGTGGCCGGTGTGGCCGTCGTCGGCTACATGGAGCTGGCGGGGATGTTCGCAGGGCTCTGGAGCTATCGCCTGACGGAGGGCCTCCCCATCTTCATCCCCCTCGCCGGCGCGGTCTATGCCGGGGCCATTCTGGCCGTCGCCTCCCTCGCCGGGGTCGACCTTTCCCGCTCGACCGCCGGAGAGGCCGATCCCGGACCGGCAGCAGGAGACGGCCGAATCTGAAGGCCGCCTCGTCCCTCCGGATCATCTCTATGCCCTTTCTGTCCGGAAATCCTCCCCGGATCTTCCTCGACCGGCATATCCTTCCTGCCGACGGGTAAGGCCTTATATATCCGCCACCCAACTCTCGGACGTTGAGATATTCAGCTTAACTTCGACAGGATGAGTGCTAAGATGTCGAGGCGAACCATCGTTTTATTTGTGGCGGCGCTGCTTCTGGCCGGCGTCGCCTCCGGATTGAGTGGGGGAAGAGAGCGTCCCATCAGCACCTGGGGCGGTCTGCAGGAGCAGCCCGCCATCGACGGCCACATAGTGGCCTGGGCGGACAACAGGAGCGGCAACTTCGATATATTCATGTACGACCTCGAGACCGGGACTGAGAGGGGGGTCTCCTTCTACCCCGGCTTCCAGGACCACCCCGCGGTATCGGGGAACAGGATCGTCTGGCAGGACATGCGGACCGGCGAGTCGGACATATACCTCTACGACTTTGTAACAAGAGAGGAGATGCCCATAACCAAGGCCGCCGGAAGCTCGTTCCTCCCGGACATCGACGGCGACCGGGTCGTCTGGATGGACGACCGGGACGGCGACTGGAACATATACATGTACGATCTTTTGACCGGCCAAGAGCAGAGGATAACGTCGGACCCCAAGGACCAGATCCAGCCCAGGATCAGCGGTGACATCGTCGTCTGGGTGGACGACCGGAACGGAAACTCCGACATCTACCTCTACGACCTAAAGGCGGGCCGCGAGACCGCCATCACTACGGCCCCCGGAGAGCAGGTCTTTCCCGAGATCGACGGAAGCCTCGTGGTCTGGTCCGACAACAGGACTGGAGACTACGATATAGCGGTATACGACATATCGACGAAGAAGGAGACGCTGATCGAGAGGCCGGGCCTCCAGACCGCCCCCTCGATCAAGGGCGACCTCCTCGCCTGGCAGGACCACAGTAGCGGGGTTGCAGAGGTCTACGTCCGCGACCTCGCGACCGGCGAGGAGACCGCCGTAAGCCCCGGCTCCCTCAAGATGGAGCCCGCCCTCGGGGAGGGGTGCGTCGTCTGGACCGACTACCGGGCCGGCGACTCCGACGTCTACATCCACGACTTCGGCCTTCCGGCCGACGAAAGGATCGCCTCGGGCCCCTACAACTGCACCAACCCCTGGATAGACGGAGCGAGGGTGGTCTGGACCGACGACCGGACCGGCAAGTTCAACGTCTACCTGCGCGACCTCTCGGCCGACCGGGAGGTTGCGATCACCGACTCCTCGGACGAGAAGAGCAGCCCCAGCATCAGCGGCGACCTGATCCTCTACACCGACAACAGAAATGGAAACCTAGACCTCTTCCTCCACGACCTGAGGACGGGGGAGGAGACGGTCGTGACCGACGACCCCTCCGACCAGAGGTACGGGATGGTGGCGGACGGAAAGGTGGTATGGGTCGACGACCGGAACGGAGGTGACCAGGTCAACCAGGTGTACGTATACGAAGTCGCCACCGGATCGGAGCAGCAGATAACGACGGCCTCCTCGAATAAGCTCACTCCCATGATCGAGGGCGACCTCGTCGCCTGGATGGACAACAGGATGGGCAACTGGGATATATTCCTCTACAACCTTACATCCGGGACCGAGACCCAGGTGACTACAGACCCCGGAAAGCAGGAGGCTCCCTGGATCGACGGCGATGTGATCGTCTGGATGGACGATCGGAACGGGGACTGGGACATAAGGGCCAAGAACCTCGGAACCGGCGAGGAGACGGTGGTCACCACCAGCACCGGCGGCCAGGTTCAGCCGGTCATCTCCGGCAACCGGATCGCCTGGCTGGACGATCGGAACGGCGACCTGGATATATACCTCTACGACCTCGCGCTGGAGAGGGAGATCCCTGCCGTTACAGGTCCCCTCCCCCAGAAGCCGAACGACGGCCGGGGTTATCCCTTCGACGTCAGACCCGTCGCCAGCTCCTCCTTCTTGAGCGGCGATCGGATGGTATGGATCGACTACAGCCAGGAGACGCCCGCGATCGTAACGAGGACGGTGGAGGACGATCCGATCATGCTACTGGAGAAGGCGGACCTGGCCACCAACGCCAGCCTCATCGTCTGGTCTGACAACCGTGGAGGCGACTGGGACGTCTTCGGCTTCGACTTCTATAACCGCTTCGAGCGGCCCCTGGTCCGGGCGCCGGGCGATCAGAGAGAGCCCGACGTCGGGGACGGCCTTCTGGTCTGGGCCGACGACAGGAAGGGAGACATGGACATAAGGGCTCTGGACCTGTCCACCGGCATTGAGACGATCGTCGCCGAGGGTCGAGGGGACCAGACCAGCCCTTCGGTTTATGGAAGGCGGATCGCCTGGATGGACGACTCCTCCGGCGACTGGGACGTGGTGGTCAAGGACCTGGCCACCG
>NZ_JBNGCU010000023.1:8922-21007 GCF_049974945.1 Methanocrinis sp.
GCGAGGAGAGGAGGCTCACCGGGGAGGGCGACCAGGTCCATCCCCACATCAGCGGCGACCTATTGGTCTGGCAGGACAACCGGAACGGAGACGAGGACGTCTACGCCCTCGACCTGGCCACCGGCGAGGAGAGGAGGCTCACCGGGGAGGGCGACCAGGTCCATCCCCACATCAGCGGGGACCTCATAGTCTGGGAGGACTCAACGACCGGCGACGTGAACTACTACTTCTGGGGGAGGGACTGGGGCCGCGCCTATAATAAGGCCGGAGATCAGCTCCAGCCGAAGGTCTACGGAAAGAGGATCGTATACCAGGAGAGGTCTGAAGAGGGCTGGTCGATCTTCAGCCTCGATCCCAACACCTGGAAGGAGAAAGAGGTGGCCAGCGGCCCCGGGGAGATCGAGCTCGACTTCGACTCTCGGCTCGCCTGGCTGATCTCTCCCAGCGGAAAGTTCGGGTACCAGAACCTCGGCTCCGACCAGATCAGCGTCATCTGCCAGGCCTCCGGTGACCAGACCAGCCCCGCCGTCAGCGGCGACTGGGTGGTCTGGATGGACAACAGGACGGGAAATCCCGACATCCGCCTCTACAACCTGATCGAGAACGTCGAGTGGCCCCTCGCCGCGGGCAGCGAGCTCGATATGTATCCGGACATCAACGACGATGTCGTGGTTTGGATGCACCTTGAGGAGGAGTTCGACGCCTGGGCGATCAGGGCTCTGGACATACCCACCGTCAACAGAACCCAGCTGCAGAGGGGGATCTCCGTGCCCTCGAGGCCCTCGATCAGCGAGGAGACCCTGGCCTGGGGAGATCTTCCCATAGCCGGCTTCGGCTGGCGTGTCCAGAAGAAGCCCCTCTACAGAAGCGAGGCGATGGAGGCGATACCGCCGAGGGGCAAAAACCCCGATGCAGGCGGGACCATCGTCGTCTATCAAAACGATCAGAACGGAGACGAGGACGTCTATGTCTGGTCTGGCACGACCCGAAAGCCCGTCTATTCCGGGCCCGGCGACCAGACCTTCCCCACCACCGACGGGAGCCTGGTCGTCTGGCAGGACGACAGGAGCGGAAACTGGGACCTCTACTCCAAAGATCTGGCCACAGGCCGGGTCGAGCAGCTGACCTCGGACCCCTCGGACCAGACGAAGCCCCACCTTCGGGACGGCTTCTTGGTCTGGATGGACGACCGGAACGGCGACTGGGACGTTCGGGCTCTGGACCTTGCGACCGGAGAGGAGATGGAGATCTTCTCGGGGCCCGGCGACCAGACCGATCCCCGGACCGGAGACGGCAAGGTGGTCTGGGTAGACGACCGGGATGGGAACAAGGACCTTTATATGTACGAGATATACAGGGAGTAGAGCTGACCGGCCAGGGCCAGGCCCCCCCTTTTCGGGGAGCTCTGGCCCCTTCACTGCTCCTCTCGGTCCCGGGTCGCCGATGGCGCGGACGGTTCGGGGAGCAAAGTTTATTTATTTGGCCCTCACTTGTAAGCGGCTTAAAAAAGATCGGGGCATCTGACTATCATGCAATTGGAAGAACTTCGTTTCGGCACGGAGCTGCTCAAACGCGGCTTTGCTAAAATGCAGAAAGGGGGCGTGATCATGGACGTCACCACCCCTGAGCAGGCCGTGATCGCTGAGGAGGCCGGGGCCGTGGCGGTCATGGCCCTGCAGGCGGTGCCTGCCGACATACGGAAGATGGGCGGGGTGGCCAGGATGGCGGACCCCAAGATAATAATGGAGATCATCGATTCGGTGACGATACCGGTGATGGCCAAGGTCAGGATCGGCCACTTCGCCGAGGCTCAGATCCTGGAGGCGATCGGGGTCGACATGATCGACGAGTCGGAGGTTTTGACCCCCGCCGACGAGTTCCACGTCGATAAGTCCAAATTCACCGTCCCCTTCGTCTGCGGCGCCAGGAATCTGGGCGAGGCCCTGCGAAGGACGAAGGAGGGCGCGGCCATGATCAGGACCAAGGGCGAGGCCGGGACCGGGGACGTCCGGGAGGCGGTCCGGCACATGAGGATGATCGGTGGCGCCATCAGGGGCCTGAAGGGCATGAACGACGAAGAGCTGGTGAAGGTCGCAAGAGAGATCGAGGCAGACCGCGAACTCGTCCTCGAGTGCAGGGATATGCAGAGGCTTCCGGTGGTGAACTTCGCCGCCGGAGGGATCGCAACCCCCGCCGACGCCTCTCTGATGATGCAGATGGGGGCCGACGGCGTCTTCGTGGGTTCGGGGATATTCAAATCACAGAATCCCGAGCTTATGGCCAATGCGATCGTCGAGGCCGTGAACAACTACGACAACCCAGAGAAGCTCGTCGAGATATCCACCGGTCTCGGCGACCCCATGAAGGGGATCGATGCCGGAACGCTTCAAGAGGGCGAGATCCTTCAGACCAGGGGCTGGTAGATTCGAGGATAGGCGTGGTCGCCTTCCAGGGCGACGTCTCTGAGCACGTCCAGGCGATGGGGCGGGCCCTGGGGGACGAGGGATCTGTGGTCGAGGTCCGCAAGGGGGGGATCGTCCCCGAATGCGACGGCGTGATCCTCCCCGGCGGGGAGAGCACAACCATCGCAAGACACCTCGCCCGGACCGGGGTAGGCGACGAGATCCGGACCGCCGCAGGCTCCGGCACCCCCATCATGGCCACCTGCGCAGGCCTCATCGTCATATCAAAGGAGATCGTCGAGGAGACGAGGTTTCTTCCCCTCGGCCTTCTGGACGTGAGGGTGTTGAGGAACGCCTTCGGCTCCCAGAGGGAGTCTTTCGAGGCCGATCTCGAGGTGGAGGGCTTCGGCCCGCCCTATCGGGCGGTCTTCATAAGGGCACCGGCGGTGGTCGGCTGGGGAGATGAGATCGATGTCCTGGCCAGGATCGGGGATCTGGCGGTGGCGGTCAGAGAGAGAAACCTGATCGGCCTCGCCTTCCACCCGGAGCTGACCTGGGACCTCAGGTTCCACGAGATATTTTTGGATATGATCTGTGAGGTGGGAATTGATGTTCGGCATTGACGAAGAGTTTGTAGAGAAGGGCTTCGAGGAGATGGAGAGGGAGATGGCAGAGCTCCAGGAGGAATCCGAGCAGCTCAAAAGGGAGGCTGCAGAGCTTATGAGAAGGTCCGACGGTCTCCGGAGCCGGTCGATCGACCTCCGCTCAGAGGACCCGGCGGCCGCAGAGGAGATGTGGCAGGAGTCTGAGGAGCTCCGGGCCGAGAGCAGGGAGATGTTGAGGCTCGCCGTGGACAGCGGCCTCAAGGCCGGAGATATCAAGCACCGTCTCGAGATTCACGACCAGATCGTGGCGGTGGTGGACAGGGCCGACGAGATCTGGGAAGGGGCCATCAGGGCCGGAAGGCCCTGACTCCATCTCAAAAATCCAAACGGAAGGCTCAAAAAAGCCCGCCATCTCAGGGCCCGCTAGTCCTCGAAGGATATCTTCTTCTGGGTCTCGAAGGTCCCGTTAAGCTGCTGCTTGGCCTTTATCTTCTTGTTGAAGTTCGAGTACTCGGTCTTGGTGCCCCATATCCCCTCGAAGGCCTGCTGGGTGTTGAAGAGGAGGGTGTGATCAGACCTGTTGACCGACGATATCGTACCCGTCTCGCTCTTCTCCAGAGTGGTGGCGCTGAACTGCTCTGTTACGCTGGCGCCCATACCGCCGTGGAAGGCCGGAGATTGCATGACCTTGAAACCCTTGAGGTAGCCCTGGTCGAAGACCAGTAGCCTGCTGTCGGAGATGTTGACGACGGGGTTTCCCCGGTTTACGGTCTTCTGGGACTGCATCTCTATCGATCCGTAGCCGTCCAGCTCTTCCTTGTACCTTGCGCTGGACTCTCGAACCTCGTTCTTGATAGATATGTCGCCCCTGCCGACGACGGTGGTCGACTCGACGAAGAGCATCCCGCCCTTCTTGGCCCCGGCGGAGCCTCCGCTTCTGCCATCCTTCTCTGCCCCCTCCTCGGAGGCTGCGGACTTGGCCCCCTCTTCATCAGGGGCGGTCTCCGACCAGAAGAGGATGTATGGGCCGTCCTCCGCCCACCTCTCACCGTCGCTCACCTTGACCATGACCGCCATGTAGGTTCCCGCAGCCTGGCCGGGGATCTCGTAGCTCCAGTAGCCGTCTCTGGAGTCGCCCTCTTCGAGCCCCATCCTCTGGGTGTTGATCTTGGTGATGTCGACCAGATCCATCCTGCTAACTGAAGTGGTGGGGGTATCCCAGAGCATCTCCACCGATCTTATCCCGGTATCGTCGGAGGCGTGCACCGCCACCACCACCGGCGACCAGGCCGCCGGCTCCGGCGGAAACGCCCCTACATCGATGATCTTCGGCGGGCGGTCGACCTCGATGGTGCTCGGGTCGCCTATGATCAGCCTGATGTTCTCGGTGGGGGACTTGGACTGGAACGGACCGTCCATGCTCGGGCTGCCGGCGGGGACCGCGACCTCTGAGTGCCCCGGCGAGATCTCCGATATCCTGAGGGGGCTTGGGCCCTCCACCGAGCCTCTCGCCTCTGCCACCTTCGGCGAGGCCATCGAGGCCGTCCTCAGATCGGCCTCGCGGCTGGGGGGGGGCAGAGGGCTCGCCAGGTTGGTCGATATTCCGGCGGCGGAGGTCGGCGCCGATAAGGAGCCGCCACCCGAAGAGGCGTATCCCGAAGCCCAGGAAGAGTACAGGTATGCTGAGGCGGGGCCGCTGGCCGAATAGGCTTGCCCAGAAGGTCCTGGTGAGGTCCATGGAGATGAGAGATAAGATGAGGCCAGCCCCTCTGCTGAGTACGAGTAGCCCGTCATCTCGAGTTCGGGCCCCGGGGAATATATCTCGGATGATCTCGGCCCTGCAGCCGAATAGGCGTATCCGGCGGGTTGGGGCTTCGTCTCCCCAGCCGAGGGCGAGGCGCAGGTCCCCTCTTCGCTGGTCCCGTATCCCGACCACCGTCCCGAGGCCCCTGGGGGGCTGGCCGAGGCTGGGCCGACGGAAGAGGATCCAGGTCCGGATCCGGCGGGCATCGTTCCTGAAGCCGGCGCCTCCGACGATGCACCGTCGACGGAGCTCTCTTTGCTCAGCCGGATCTTCTCCAGAATCTTCTTGAGACGGTCTACGAGGCCGGATATGCCGGAGCCCTCGCCTTCCCGGACCTCTGAGGTGGTGGGGTCACTTTCGTTGACCATATACGCCGGGACTGCCCCTTCCAGAACTTTGGCCTCCTCTGCCCCGACATCCACCGCTTCTGTCCAGGCTGCGCCCGGGTAAGGACTTTCAGCAGGGACGGGCTCTTCGGCAGGCACTTTCAGCCCCATCGAGAGTATCGCTTCGTCCCTCACCGAGTCCCTATCCTTGGTGAAGCCCTCGGCGATGATCTCGTCCTCGATCTCCTCTGTGATCTCAATCTTCTTCTCAAGAGTCCGGCTGGAGCCGGGCGATATGTAGTCTATGGTGCCCAGCTGGCCCAAGAGCCCGCCGGTGACGAAGGTGCTGAAGATGGGGACGTCGCCCCCGTTCTCGACTGTGAGGACGACATTGACGCTGCCTCCGGGGGTCGTCTCGGGCGGGTCCGCCCTTATAGAGAGCTCGATCTTGGCGGTGACCAGCTTCACAGCCACCTTCTGGGAGTCGGACCAGGCATTGCCCATCGAGTCGATCCCCTCGACCTCGATCATCAAGGTGGTGTTCTTCTCAGCGAAGAAGCCGAGATCTGTGACTTTGAAGTCGCCCGGCTCCAGCCGGCCGATCTTCTCCAGGGTTCCCAGGCTCCTCTCAGAGAGGGTAACCCCCTTCAGGGGGTCGTCCCCGGAGTTGGTCACAAGAGCCGTCAGGTTGAAGCTCCTACCGGGGCAGCTCTCCACCACCGCAGGTCTGACGTTGAGGCTGATCCCCGGCGATATAGACCTGATCTCGAAGGCTGCAGAGGCCGAGACCGTCTCGCCGCCGGCGGTCCTCCCCTCGGCCCGCCCCGAGACCGCCCGGCTCTCGTCGGCAAAGTAGACGGAGGAGACCGAGGTCGAGCCACCGGCTGCGACGGCGGGAAGCCTGAAACTGCTTGTCCCCTCCCCCTGGAATGTCACGTCGACGAGGTCGACATCGCCCGAATTTCTGATGGTCCAGACCGCCTCCACCGGATCTCCAGGATAGGCGGCGGCCTTCTCTGTATCGACGGTGAGGTCCAGCCGGGGCTCGAGAAGCTCGATCTTCAGAACCTCCGACCTCTGGAGGCGGCCGCCGGTCGAGTCGGTGGCGACCACCAGCACCACGTCTTCGATGCTCTCGTGTAGGGTCGAGTTCCTGACCAGAGTCCTCACCTCACCGGGCTCGATGACCGGGACGGTTCCGATCTCCCCGAGGGCGTCGGTCACCTCCACCTCCGAGAGGGGGTCGTTCCCTGAGTTCTCGAGCCGCACGACGATCGTCGTCCTCTGGCCTCGGCAGATCCTTTCGGGCTCCTTTCCTACCTCGACCAACAGGTCTGGCGAGACCACCCCTATCGAGAGGGCGGCCTCGTCGTCGAGCTTCGATCCGCCTGGACCGGTGGCAGAGGCGAAAGCCGTCAAGTTCAGGGACCGCTCCACCCTCATCACCCCCTGGAGAGGGAAGCCGTCTCCGGGGGGGAGGCTCTGGAGCTTCGCCGTCTCCTCGCCGCATCGAAGGGTCAGATCGGACAAGCTTACCCTCCCCCGGTTCACGGCGGCGCACCTGTACCCTACGAGATCTCCCTCGTGAACCAGGGTCCTGTTCGCCTGGATCGTCACCACCAGAGCGGGAGAGCCCGTCTCCGTCTCTTCCGTTCTCGTCTCCGCGTCTGATCTCCTCGATCGGGTTATGAGCTCGGCGACCCCACCGGCCGGGGATGGACCAAAGCCGTTGACAAAGCCGAAACTGCCGAAGTCGAATCCGAGATCCAAGCCCCAAAATCCGACCACCGGGCCGCCATCCTCCAGCTCTGGACCTGCAGCAGACCGGCCCGCTCTCGGTTTCCGGTCCTCCGAGGCCATCCCGGATACGTCGGAGCCGAAACCATCGAGGTTCAGCTCGAGGTCCATCTCCTCGAACTCTGCCACCTCCCCCTCCTCGATCGAAGGGAGGGCTCTGGAGGGTGTCGTCGAGCCCGACCTGCTCGTGGGCTTCGAGGCAGAGGCTCGGGCGCTGGAAGGCTGAACGACCACCTCTCCAGTGATGGTCCTCCCTTCTGGAGATACGGCCGTCACCTCGATCGTCCCCACCACCTCCTCATCCCCACTCCTGGTTCGGGTCAGGCTCTCAGAATCCCCCGGGCCGAGCTGGGACAGTATCCCCAGGGTGGCACCTCGCCCGTCTTTCAGGGTCACCCGGCTCAAAAGCTCGTCGCCTTCGTTATTCAGCCTGTACTCGGTGGTGGCGGCCTGGCCCGATCCGGCGGGGCGGGAGGTGACCGTGACCGAGAGGTCGGAGCTGACGACCGCCACCTGGAGCCGCTCTCGATCGGCGGCCCTCTCTTTGCCATCGGTGGTTCCGGTGGCGGTCAGCTCCGCCGAGAGGTCTTCGGCGATGATCAGGCCTCTCGAGTAGGTCTTTGACTCGCCCGGCTGGAGGTCTCCGGCCTCGACGGTCCAGCCGGGGCCGGATATCTCCACGTCTCTGATGGTCTGAGAGCAGCGGTTGGTGACGGTCATCCTCACCGTCGTCTTCTCTCCGGGCCGCACCGCCTTCGGGTCGGCCCCGACCACGAGCTCGATCTCTGGAGAGACCGAGGTCGTCCTCAGGATCTGGTCCTGCTCAGCTGCCGGTTTTGCTCGGTCCAGATCGGGGACGAGGGAGAGCGTCTCAGGAAGCCCGACCTGGACGGCGGCCTCATCCCTGCAGATCACCTCGCCTCCTGAGCTCGCCATAACCTTCAGCGAGGTGGTCGATCTCAGGGGTGGGGTGGTCCTGGTGATCCCAAAGGACTCTCCTGAAGGGAGGCGGGCGAGGAACCCCACCTGGCCGAAGTTGTCCCATACCGAGATATCGGTCAACGCCGCCCGGCCCGAATTTTCCAGCTGGAGGGTGTAGGAGGACCTAGATCCGTATTCGACAAGAGGCTGATCCAGCACCAGGCTAAGCTCTGCATCCTGGTCGGGGCTGGAGAGGAAGGGGATGGAGAAGGGGGCGGAGAAGGCGGATGCGGTGGGGAGAAGGGTCGAAGATATGATGAGGCCAGCTAGACAGAAGAGATTAAAAGCACAGCCCCCCGGGGGGGATTTTTTCCAGCAAACGCCCTCCATAAGCTCCCCCTGAACAGACCTTTTATTGGTTTTTCTCTATAAAGGTGTTTCGGAAGAATTTGCGGTCGGAGAATCTCGCCGGATGGGCAAAGATCAGATCTTTTGGGGATCAAAAGGATCGGATACGAAAACGACATCTGGCGCGCATCCATAAAGACTATAGGGTATTTCTTCTTATGTATTCGCTTTACGGGCGGGCCGTGATTTTTTTATAGTCGGGCCGTGATATAATGTATCGATGGAACCCCTTCTCGCCTTTTTCTTGGCCATCCTTCTGGTGAGCCTCCTCACGGTGAAGATCGGCCTTTCACCCTTCCTGAGCCTGGTCGTCTCGGCCCTCTTCTTTGGGGTACTATCGGGGATGGGCCCGGAGCTGATCGATCACGTATCGGAGGGGCTGGCCCGGATCTTCTCGGCCCTGGCGATCATCGTCTTCGCAGGGTCTGTGATCGCCGAACATCTGCGCAGGTCCCGGGCCGTGGACAGGATCGTAGCCGACCTCCTCCTGCTCGTCGGCAGAAGAAGGGGGATTTTGGCCTCGGGGATCTCGGGGTACCTGGTCTCTCTCGCGGCAATGTGCTCCATGACATCTTATATTATATTGGAGCCGGTGGTGGCGGGGATGGGGCGAGAGTGCGAGGGCTCGGAGAGGAGGTTCCTCTTCTCGGCCGCGCTATTCTCGGTGATATCCTTCAACCTGGTCTATCCATCGCCAGTGATGGTCACCCTCACCCGGTCGTTGGGGGTGGCACCGGCAGAGGCGCTGAAGTTCGGCCTCCCCCTCTCCCTCCTCCTCTTCATCCCCGCCTTCGTCTGTCTGGGGCGGCTCCCCATAGGGGTGAGTGAGTCCCCCGCCGAGACCGGCCCTCTTCCGTCGAGGCTCGTCTCCTGGGCTCCCCTGGCTCTGCCCCTGCTCCTGATCCTCGCAGGCCTCCTCACGCCCGCGGCCGGGATGCTGGGGTCGCCGGACTTCGCCCTCCTCGCCGGGGCCCTCTTCTCGGCGGCCCTGGCCGGGGAGGGGAGAGAGGATATGGTCAAGAGGGCGACGAGGAGGGCGGGGATCATAATCTTCGACCTCTGTGGGGCCGGGGCCTTCGGATACGTCATCGCTCAGGGCGGCCTGGGCCCCGCGATCTACGCCTCCTTCGGCCCTCTCATTCCGGCGGTGGCCCTCCCCGTCCTCGTCGCCTCCCTGATCCAGCTCGCCCAGGGCTCGAGGGTGGTGACGGTGGTGATCGCCGCCGAGATGATGAAGGGCTACCCGATGGAGCCGGTCACCCTCCTCTTCTCGATCTCGGCGGGGGCCTTCATCCTCTCCGCCGTCAGCGATCCCTACTTCTGGCTGGTGAAGGAGACGACGAACTCCGGTCTCCGGGAGACCCTCGCTGGGTATACCCTCCCTCTCTCGGTCTGCGGCCTATTGGTCTTCGCCGCTGCCGCCCTTCGCTGGCTCTTTTTAATCTGAGCCGGACCGCGCTCGGGCGTGGGCGGACCGGACCGCCTCCAGGATCTTTTCCCGGTCGGAAGAGAAGTGAAGGTGGGAGGGACACCGGCAGTCGGTGCAGCCGAACCCCTGGATGAAGGGGAGCCTCTCGCCGATCTTCTGGGCGATGGCGCACTCCAGGTTCTCATCGGTCCTCGTGGCCACCACCTCCACCAGGGCGGTGGAAGGCAGGAGGCGGTCGATGTGCCACCTCTGGACGGTATTCTTCCCCTCCATCACCCGCAGGTGCCGATCCACCCGGGAGAGCCCTCCGGGACCCCGGGCGGAGCCGGTGTAGGCGTAGTAGCCGGCATCGAAGCGGACCTCTCCGAGGGAGCCGACCTTTAAGTCCCGGTCGGCCTCGAGCCTGAGGACGAGGGTGTAGATCCCTTTCTCCATCGTAATCAGGTTGAATTTTGGGGCATTTCAGGGTTGGGGTTGGCGTCAGGCCGGGTCCAGATCGTCCAGGATCTCTCGAAGCCTTCTGTCGACCTCGGAGGTTATGTGCCTCTCGAGGTCGTAGTTTTCGAGGTTCTCGTGGATCGCCGTCCCCACGATGATCCCCTTGAGAAACGCGGTCCTCCGGTCCTCCTCCACGGAGTTGAGGACGCGTTTGAAGTACCTTTTGAGGGTGGTGCCGGGGATGGACCGATAGGCTTCCAGCTCGTCGATCACACCGAGGACCTCGTCCTCCTCGAACCCGGCCACATCCAGGAAGGTCGAAAAGTCGTACGTCTCATCTTGATATACCGACGTCAGGAAGTTGTGCTCGTCGTACTGATACATCGATTCACCTTCGGTGTTTGACGGGGGCCGGGGTTTGCGGGAAACTATTTATCTTGCGCGCTTCAACTCCGCCCTCACCGGAGCGGACGGGCTTCAGAACGGTGAAGCCTCCCGGTTTCGTAGCTGATTTTAGGGCGGGGGTTGCCAAGTGGCCAAAGGCGCGGGACTTAAGATCCCGTCTCGCAGGAGTTCGCGGGTTCGAATCCCGTTCCCCGCATTATTTGCGTCCACAATGTAGTCTCCCGCCCATTTCAGCGGTCCGACAGTTCTATATTTTATGAGAGAAGCATAATAGTGCATACAGATAGAACTCCGGCCAGAAGGCCGAGGAGGCAAATATATGAACGGCTATGAAAGCCTCCTGAGCGGGGCGACTGAACTGGAGGACGACCTGAGCGAATGGGACGAAATCCAGAGGACGGGGCCGTATTGCCCGATATGCGGCGGCGAGGGTCATCTCTGCGGCCGTCTCGGGGAGAGCTGGCATTACCGCTGCCGCGATTGCGGGATGGAATGGAAGATGGAGGGCTGATCGAGATTCTTCCAGATCCTGAGGCAAAATAATTGGATAAGATCATGGCAAAAACTGAAACGGCCCGGCGAGAGATGGGCTTTTATGCCCTCGTAACGTTCTTTGCTATCGCTTTTGGGCTGGCATGGGGCATCCTC
This sequence comes from Methanocrinis sp., assembly GCF_049974945.1. Classification (NCBI taxonomy): domain Archaea; kingdom Methanobacteriati; phylum Methanobacteriota; class Methanomicrobia; order Methanotrichales; family Methanotrichaceae; genus Methanocrinis; species Methanocrinis sp. The sequence continues at coordinate 20,106 of NZ_JBNGCU010000023.1, forward strand.
GCCCTCCTCATCTTCTTCCCCGGCCAGACCGAGCCGATCTTCGGCCCCATGGGCTATACGAACCCCTTGTTCATCCTCGCCGTCTACTCTCCGGCCATCGCTGGCATCTTCCTGGTCTGGCGACATTATGGCACCGACGGCCTCAGAAGTTACCTCCGGCGGCTCACACTCTGGCGGATGCCAGCCGGATGGTGGGCCTTCCTGGTGGTGGGCATACCCGCCGCCTTCTACCTCGGAGCAGCCATCAAGGGCACCATTACAGATCCGTTCCCCTTCTCACCTTGGCGCGCCGCGCTGCCGGCTTTAGCCGCCGCCCTTTTCATCGGGCCCGTCGAGGAGCTGGGCTGGCGCGGCGTAGCGCTACCTCTTCTGCAACGCCGCTTTGTGCCCCTCTGGTCGAGCCTCATCCTGGGCCTGATCTGGGGGCTATGGCATTTGCCAGCCTTCTTTCTCAGCGGGAGCCCTCAAAGTGCCTGGTCGTTCGGTCCCTACTTCATCGGGGTCCTCTCGATAACGGTCATCCTGACCTCCATCTTCAACGCAGCCCGGGGTAGCCTCCTCATCGCAGCGCTCTACCACTTCCAGATGAACAACCCGGTTTGGCCTGATGCCCAGCCCTGGGACACTCTCGTGTTTGCTGCCCTTGCCCTTGCCGTCGTGCTGCTGAACCGACGAAAGATGCTGAACCTGGATGAGGCCGTCACCGAGGTGCTTATCAATCTGCCAGACGGACCTCCATAGTATGAAGCCTGAGAACAGAGACCTGATCCGGAAGTTCTTGGAGAGCGCCGACTCCCTTGGGGAGGACATTCTGGAGGACAGCGAGGAGTTCTTCGGCTGCGTTCCGCCGATCCTCAGGATCATGAGGGAGAGGCCCGAGTTCTTCGTATTCTCAAGCCTCA
>NZ_JBNGCU010000024.1:0-14151 GCF_049974945.1 Methanocrinis sp.
TCCAGAAGGCAGGCCATGATCATGTCGCCGGAGGCGCCCGAGGAGGGGTCGAAGAGGAGGACTCTCATGATGGGGTAGTAGCTCCTGCCTCGTTAAATAAAAATTGGTATTGGGTCCGGTTCAGGGGTGGCCGAAGATCCGATCCCGTTGAGGTTATCCGAGGTCCAAAAACCTCTCCACCACCCACCTGTTCCTCACCTCGGGGTGGAAGATGATCCCGTAGATCGGCCTTCCCGCGTGCTTGAAGGCCTCGATCTGGCCAGACCTTCCGGCCACCAGGTCGAAGCCCAAAGGAAGGGTGACCCCGAAGTTATGGAGATGGTAGCCCTCGATCTCGCGAGGCGGCCCCAGGAGGTCCGTCTCTTTGACGATCTCGATTCTCTCCAGGCCGATCTTGGGCTGAGGCACGATCCCGCCGCCGAAGACGGCAGCCACGACCTGCATTCCGGCGCAGATCGCGAGGAGCGGCTTTTCGATTCCATCGATCCAGGCGAAGAGGTCAATCCTTCGGGAATAGAGGTCGTCTTTGAGGGGCGTTCCGCAGAGTATGATCCGGTCGGACCACTCGATCAACTCTGGGGTCAGCTCGGAGAAGTGGACGACCTCGATCTCGGAGCCGGCCCGGCTCACGATCCCCGCGATCGGATCGACGAACTCGTACTTCGAGAGGGATTCTACCTCGCGGCATAGGTCGACTATGAGGATCATTTCTCCACCAGCCTCGCCTCCTCGATGGTGAGCTGGCCCCGGTAGTTCTCATAGGTCTTCGATGCTTTCAGGATCTCGATCCTCTTTCGAAATATGGGGCCGTCGAGGACGAAGGTCTCCAGCTCCCCGCCCTCTCCGGAGGGGTTTATGCCGTACATTTTCTGCAGGGCTTCGAGCTTTCTGATCAGAACATAGTCGATCCTGGCCCCCACCCACGACTCGTCCAGGGGGTAGGCGAAGACCCCGCTGACGATCACCTCAAAATCCTCTGAGACCAGCAGCTTCAGATACTCCAGCTGGTCGATCTGCCAGAGGGGGTTAAAGCACCAGAGGTCGAGGTCCCGGCAGATCCGTTGCACCCGGGCCGCCTGGTAGACCGACTCGATCGCCCCGGTGACCACCCCCTCGATCCCGCGCTTCTCCTTAGCCGTGGCGATGGCGTCCCGGAGGTCGGAGAGCTCCGCCTCCTCCTCCCCCAACGTCTGCCAGGTGAGCTGAGGAATATCGATCGCCTCAGCGATGAGGTCGGCCTTCCGGACGTTGGGGGTATGGAACATGTAGCTTTCGGGGTTCTCGGAGACGATAGTTATCAGAGAGACGACCGAGTCCGTCTCCATCGCCCTTTTGCACGCATAGACCGAGTCCTTGCCGCCGGAGAAGAGAACGCCGAGAAACACGTCCAAATGATCGGCCCCGGCGTCTAAAAAGGTGTTGGTGAATCGCACGGCCTGAATCTGCCGCATCCCCGTCCGCATCACTCATCGCGGAGAACTGTCTTCTCTCAGCATTAATCATTTATATCAAAGAATCATCTAGTCGAGAGGCGATGCGGGGCCGCACGCCGCATTATCATATGTGTCGGTAATTATATATCGCAGTTGCAGGACGGGTCGGCGGCGCGGATCGGACGAAGGGAGGCTTCGGGCGGTGCAGCAGGGTGCCGCACTTTCGCCGATGGAGGGAGGCTTCATGGACGATCTTCCGGGGGTGGCGAGAGTTTGAGCTCTCGCCTGAAAACCGGCTTGAAGGAAGGGCTCGCCCGAATGCCAGCGTGCGGTCGCCATAGCGTCAGGATGGGTTGAGATGTCGTCTTTATCGTCCAGGTTTGTTTCGGGAACCGAATATGAGTCTTACGAGGATTTTAATGATAATTTAAAGATAATTATTCCGGATAGCTTCAACTTCGCCTTCGACGTGGTGGACGTCTACGCGAGGGAGGACCCAGAGAAGATCGCACTTGTCTGGTGCAACGACCAGGGCGATGAGAAGATCCAGTCCTTCGGGGAGCTGAAACACGAAAGCGACAAGGCTGCAAACTTATTCAAAAAATGTGGGGTCAGAAAGGGGGATTGCGTTATGCTGACCCTCAAGGGGAGATACGACTTCTGGATCGCCATGGTGGGGCTCCACAAGATCGGGGCTGTGGCGATCCCGGCAACCCACATGCTTAGGGCGAAGGATATCGCATACCGGATAGATAAAGCAGACCTGAAGATGATCGTCACCATCGAGGAGGACGGCGTTCCCGACGAGGTCGACGCTGCCTGCGACGAGATCGATGGAGAAAAGCCCGTCAGGGCCCTGGTGGGCAAAGGAAAAGACAGGCCAGGCTGGCTGAACTTCAGAGAAGAGATTGAAAGATCCTCATCGGAGTTTGAGAGGCCCACGGGTGATGCAGCTACGAAGAAAGGGGACGTCCTCCTCGCCTACTTCACATCCGGCACCACCGGTTACCCCAAGATGGTGAAGCACGACCAGACCTACCCCCTCGGCCACATCCTGACCGCGAAGTTCTGGCAGAACGTCGTCGAGGACGGGCTCCACTACACCGTCGCCGATACCGGCTGGGCGAAGTGCGTCTGGGGCCAGATCTACGGCCAGTGGATTGCGGGCTCGGGGGTCTTCGCCTACGACTACGAGAGGTTCGACGCTGGCCGGATGATGGAGATGGCCACAAAATACGGGGTCACCACCTTCTGCGCGCCCCCCACCATCTATCGGTTCATGATAAAAGGGGATATGTCGAAGTACGACTTCTCTTCCCTCAAGTATGCCGTCACCGCCGGCGAGCCCCTCAATCCCACCGTCTACGACAAGTTCTTAGAAGCGACGGGCCTGCGGCTGATGGAGGGGTACGGCCAGACCGAGACGGTGGTGGCCATCGCCAACTTCCCCGGAATGGATCCTAAGCCCGGCTCGATGGGAAAACCCTCGCCAGGGTACGACATAGTCCTGGTGGACAGAGACGACCGGATCTGCGAGGTCGGAGAGGAGGGGGAGATCGTGATCAGGACCGACGAGGGAAAGCCTCCGGGCCTCTTCATCGACTACCACCTGGACCTCGAGAGGATGAGAAACACCTGGCACGACGACTACTACCACACCGGGGACACCGCCTGGATGGACGAGGACGGCTACTTCTGGTTCATCGGGAGGACCGACGATATGATAAAGAGCTCCGGATATCGGGTCGGCCCCTTCGAGGTGGAGAACGCCCTCATGAGTCACCCGGCGGTGATGGAGTGCGCCGTCACCGGTGTCGCCGACCCTCTCAGGGGGCAGGTGGTGAAGGCGACGATCGTCCTGACAGATGACTACAAGCCCTCCGACGACCTGAAGCTGGAGCTTCAAAACCACGTCAAGAAGGTGACGGCCCCTTACAAGTACCCGAGGATCATCGAGTTCGTGGAGGCCCTCCCCAAGACGATCAGCGGCAAGATAAGAAGGATCGAGATCAGAGAGAAGGACGAAACCCGGACCGAATGACGCCCGCCGAGAGTTTATAAATCTTGATGGAGATAACGAGGAGTGGAGGGGAGGTGTGAGGAGATGGCCTACTCTGTAAAGCTGATATCGATCGAGGAGAAGGGGGCGCTGGCGGAGCGGTACTCTCCAGAGGTCAGGTACGAGGTGAAGTCAGAGATCTACGGCTGCTGCGTCAAGCTCCTCACCGGGTCGAGAGAGGTGAAGGATCGGTGGGAGGAGAACTTCTACTTCATCTCCTCGAGCATCAGGTCCCACGCTCGGCTCTACGTCGTCTACGACCCCGCCGTTGCCGACGACCAGGTCCTCTACGACCCCCTGTCGAAGACCGCCTTCCTGGTGAACGTCGGATACTATGGCTGGATTAAGTCCCTCGCCCTCAGCGCCGCGGGAGACGTCCTGGAGGACGAGCACGGGATCTACTCGGTCCACGGAGCCTGCCTCGACCTTCGAGGGCGGGGGATCTGCATCCTCGGCGGGTCGGGTGCTGGGAAGACGACCCACACCTACGGCCTCCTCAGAAGGCCTGAGACGCGGGTCGTCTCCGACGACTGGTTCTTCGCCCGGATCTACGGCGACGACGTTCTCGCCTACGGCTCGGAGAAGAACTTCTACATCAGGGCGGAGCTCTCCAGCATCTGGAAGGAGTTCTCTGGCCTTGCCGATAAGGCCCACTTCGACGAGGAGGGAAGGGGGGTCGTCGACATCCGCCTGGCCATCGGCAAGGGCAGGATTCTTCCTCTGACCACCCTCGGCATGGTGGTCGTCCTGAAGCGGGATCCAGAAGATGGGGAGATCCAGAGGAGTCTTGAGCCGGAGGAGGCCCTCGCAATCCTGGAGGGAAGCGGCTACTACAATCCCCATTTTCTCGTGAGAAACGATTTCAAGCGGAGCCTTCGGAGCGGCTTCTTTTCTGCCCTCTTCTCCAGGGTTCCCGTCTTCATGGTGAATACCGTAGGTACGCCCGAGGAGAGCCAGAGGGCGATCGGGAAGTCGATCTCCGAAGGCCTTTGGCCAGCTCGGAGAGACGAGGAACTAAGTTGAGGTCAAAGAGAGCTAGGGCCTGACGTAGGCCCAGCCCTCGGTCTGTCTTTTCACCAGCTCTCCCGTCCCCGAGGGGACGACCTCGGCGATGGTTATGAACTCCTCCTCCTTCATCTTCAGGGCTCTGAGGCTCTTCGAGCAGAGGACGAAGCGGACGCCCTTTGCCGCCAGATCACCGACCTTATCGCGGTAGGGGCCGGCCTTGAGGAGGGCCTTGATCCCTTCAGAGTTTGTTACAAGCTCGATATCCACCTGGTCTTCGCCCAGCTCGGCCAGGAGGTTGTTCACGTTGTTCAGGGCGAGGTTTGCCCTCTCGATCTCGGTCAGATGGAAGACGGCCCGGTATCTCTTCATGACTAAATCCCCATAAATTTCGGTGATCTCAATTGGGGACCTCATCATTATTCTAATCTATCCTCACGATGAGATATAGATTTTATAGTCAAAATACTAAATGCAAAAAAGAGGAGGGTATGGGAGGGAGGATTGGCAGTCGACAACTGCCGTGAGTAACTACGGCATTTGTCTTATTTAAGAGTTTTGGTCCTGCGCGGCTCGGACGGTGAGCCGGGGATCCCCCTCCGATCCTGACCGATAGGTTGATCTTCGTTTCAGCTCACAACCATCACCGATGTCGTGCGAACTGGCGGTGATATTCGATGTTGCTGGCACCATGCTGGAGATGTACCGGGTTGCCAAAGACATCTCCAAAAACGTCCTCATGGTGGGAATAGTCACCACGGAGCTGGTCATGGAGAAGGGCGGGAGAGCTCTGGTGATACCTCAGCTTGATCCGGAGAAGGTGATGGGAACGGCTCCGCAGACGCCCCTGGGCATCTTCTTCCGGGATAGGGAGAAAGATATCAAGATCAGCTGCTCGAGCACGCCCGTATCTGAAGAAGAGGCGCTCTCGGTCCTCCTCTGCTCCGACGCCGAGGTGGCCGACCTCCAGGATACGCTGAAGGCGGTCTCTGCCCGCTGTCCGCAATTTTACTACACCACGGGGCTGATAGTTGACGTGGAGACGGGGAAGGTGACTCACTCCGTCAGTACCGGAGGCAGGCCCTTCCCGGCTCTGGAGGTCGTTTTGAAGGAGCTGGAGGGGATGGGCGCTGCGATCTACGTCGCCTCCGGAGACAGCATGAGAAGCCTCTCGAACCTCACCAGGTGCAGGGGGATAAAAGAGGAGCGTATATACCCCGCCTCCAAGCCGCGCCAGAAAGAGGAGATCGTAAAGAGCCTCAAGAACGACTATCGGCTGGTCGTCATGGTGGGAGATGGCCTAAACGATCGGTACGCTCTGGAGGCGGCAGATCTCGGGGTGCTCACGGTCCAGCAGGACAGCCGCCCGGGGACGGAGCTGATCGAGGCTGCGGATGAGGTCATCGACGACATAAGGAAGCTTCCAGGGCTGATAAGAGATCGGCTAAGAGGAGTCGACGCTTCCTGAGGTCGGACGGTCTTCATGCTATCATTGACGGAGAAGGCTCCTGAAATGTCCTGTTTTGGAGTCTTAGACAACAATAATCTCAAATATTAACAAAATTGCCGATTATGATCATCACATCTCGGAATTACCGGGCGATTTTTAAGATAACTATTTATACTTGAATCAAGATCACTATACGTAGCAGTCTTTTTGGGCCTCTGGATAGGGGGACAAGATATAAGGATAAAGGGCAGAGATTCAGATAAGGAGTATCGAAGTAATGTTTGAAGAGCTTTTGGAAGTTTATAAAGATAAAGTTGCGGAAAGCGAAAGAGAGCTCGAAGAGAACCAGGCGATGGTGGGTCTCATCATGGCCGTAGAAAATATGTCCAAGATGCTCAGCATGAAGCAGCAGGACGTCGATCTTTTGGGGAGGCTGATCGATCAGGTGGACCACCTATCAAAAGAGGTGGCGGATCTCAAGAGCCAGATGAAGACGAGACAGACCAGACCATCAGTCGCCCGGACCTCTAAGGTTGGCGAGGGAAACGCCCTCGACGGCCACACCGAGACCCTGATCGGCCTCATGAGGGAGAGGCCCGGAAGGTACACCACCAGCGAGCTGGTGGATATGCTGGGCCTGAACAAGACCACGGTGATAAGCGTGATGAAGCGAGCTGCCGAGATGGACCCATCTCACGTCAAGCTCACCCAGGGAAAGAGAAGAAAGCTCTATCTCTCCTATACCCCGGAAGATCAGGACCAGGGGGAGAGGACGGAGTCCGATTCTGATTCTGATGAGGCGGACAGGATGCGGCTTGAGCTGATGTCCATGACCTGATCTTCGTCTGGTGAACTTCGTCGATCGTCTGTTAACTTGAACTTTGAGCATCTGTCCATTCCGATCCACCGTCAATTCGAATCGACCGTCCAAACACCCACCAAAGTCGGTTCCGGTCCGCCGGTCCAGAACTTGCATAGCTGGTGCTTTGTATCTGGCTAGGTCTGAACTTCCACGCCGTCAAAGACCGGGTCAGCCCTCCGGTGTCTCGTCCAGGAGCCATCTCACAAATCGGAAGGCTATCTGGTATGCCCTCTCTATCTCCCGGAGCATTACAATGTCGGCCTCCACCTCGAAGTCGAGATGCTCCTCCAGCCTGTCCAGGTCCAGACCCTCAAGATCGTCGGGGTAGCCTCCATTCTCCACCTCGTAGGCTATCCGTCCGAAGGCCGGGGCCAACCACAGACAGAGCCGACCCTGATCTTCTGTCCACTCTTCGGACAGTATCTTCTTCATCTCCTCGGTCATGACCCGATCGTTGAAGGTCCAGAGGTCACAGGAGGGCTCGCCGCCCTCGACCGGCCTGCTGACCATAATCCCCTCCTTCAGTACTTGAAGCAACCTATCTTTCCTCGTCGGCACGCAGAAACCTCCCGGCCCGTAAAGGACGCTGTCTTTGGATCCGATCTCGGGGGGATATAAATTTTCGTCGATGAGGGATGGACGGATCGGGCAAATGGATCGGGTAAATATAAGGCAGAATAGAGCATCTCTCCCTCAATCGTCAAGGAGGTATTGGAACGATCGATGTGAAGGCCTTTCTGATCGACCTCGACGGCGTCCTTTACGTGGACAGGACCCCGATCGAGGGGGCGAAGGAGACGGTGGCGATGCTGGAGGAGAGGGGATACCGATACCGGTTCGTCTCTAACACCACCTCGAAGTGCAGGAGTACCCTCGTCCGGTTCCTCGGCGAGATGGGCTTTGAGATACCTGAGGAGCGCATATTCACCCCCGCGATCGCCGCCGCCGAGCGGATCCGGTCGGAGAAGGACAACAGGTGCTTCCTCCTCACAAGGCGGGACGTACGAAGAGACTTCCAGGAGGCGGGCGTTCCTCTGGCCGAGGAGGAGGTGGACTTCGTGGTGGTGGGGGACGCAGAGACGGACTTCACCTTCGAGCGGCTGAACAGGGCCTTCCGGCTGGTGATGGACGGGGCCGAGATCATCGCCCTGGAGAAGGACCGGTACTGGATGGGCTCCGACGGCCTCTACCTCTCGGCGGGCCCCTTCGTCTCTGCTCTCGAGTATGCCACCGGGACCCTGGCCGAGGTGGTGGGAAAGCCGTCTCCGGAGTTCTTCGAGACCGCCCTCAAAGATCTCGGCGCCTCGCCCGAGGAGACGGCCATGATCGGAGACGACATAAATTCCGACGTCGGCGGGGCTCAGAACGTGGATATGATGGGGATTTTGGTCAGGACCGGAAAGTACAGGGAGGATGTGGTGGAGTACTCCAACGTCATCCCCGACCTCATCCTCGAATCGATCTCAGAGCTGAGGGAGCATCTTTGAAGAGATCGCCCAGATCCGGCCCGAAGGAGGATGAGAAGACCGTAGCTTGGCCCCTCCCCGGGGACCGGATCCGAAGGGTTCCTCTGCCGGGATCGCCCGGCTCCTTCGGTGAGGACCGGGGAGACCGGCGCCACTGCGGCATCGACCTTTACGCCGCCCCGGGCTCGAAGGCGGTCTCGATCGAGGACGCCGTCGTGGTTGAGGTGGGAACCTTCACCACCCCCCAGACCGTCCCCTACTGGAACGAGACCTTCTACGTCGTCGTAGAGAACGAGGACGGCTCCTTCGTGAAGTTCGCGGAGCTTGAGGCGGTCGATGTGAAGCCCGGCGACCGCCTCAGCGCCGGCGATAAGGTGGGAGAGGTCGGAATGGTCCTGAACGCCGAGAGGATCGGCGAAGAGGCGCCAGAGTACATCAGAGGCCTGAAAGAGAGGGGGAGGCCGAGCATGCTCCACCTGGAGCTCTACGAATCCAGGCCCGAGGCTCCGGATAAATACCTGGGAGGAAACTGGTTTGGCCAGGGAGGACCAAAGGGACTTCTGGATCCCACCGACCGGCTCCTCGCCGCTTCGCGATCAGACCGTTGACCTCGACCTAGGAGCAGAGCTCGCAAGTAGCCCGAGGATTCGCGGGCTCAGTCGAGCAAGACCAGCCCGAAGAGAGCGACCCCCTTCGAGTAGGAGTCGAGGACCGAAAGCTCGTATCCGGCCCTCTCCAGGGTCCCGAAGACGTCTATCCCGCAGGCCTCCATCGAGGGCCTAACCTTCTCCTTGTGCCTGCAGTTTCGGGCCTCGAAGGAATCGATCGTCTCCTTCTCCTCGGGGATGCAGGTGGCGCAGAAGGTGCAGGGGAGGGCGTTGAACCCGAAGGCCTTGTAGTAGCCTGCGAGGAAGGCGCACCTCTCCAGCTGGAATACCGTCTCGTGGACGGCGTTGATCGAGTCCCAGAGGTGGTGGTGGATATGCTCGGCCGAGATCCCGGGGTCGGGCTCCGCCTCGAAGCGGGCGACGATCCCGACTGTGTACTCCTCCAGCACCTTTCGCGTCTCCTCCGGCGTCGGCGAGTAGGGCGGGCATCCCAGGTGCTTTCCGTAAGCCTTGCAGCCATACCTGCACTTCAGCCTCACCCAGTTGGCCACCACCACATCTTCCGCGGTGATGGGCGAGATCTCCGGGTGGATCTCCTTCAGCTTTTCCAGGAGCTCATCGAGGTCGATCTTCTTTGTCATTCTAGATCTCGGTCAGAGGTCTATCGTACTGCGGATGCTATCCGGAAGATCGTGAAGGTTCGTCCTCACCGGCCTTCCGTAGTGCTGGGCCAGAATCCAGGGGTCGTCCGAGTAGAAGGGGTACATGTAATCCAAAGGCGCATTTGTGTAGTTTATCTGCTCGGGGGGGCCGAGAGGCTCTGCTCCCAGCCATCCGATCCCGGCGTAATCGATCTCCTCGGTGTTGTTCTCGACCGGCTCCAGGGTGGAGTTGACCAACTGCTTTCCGATGGGGGCCCCACCCCAGCTCCACAGGCCGCTTTCGTTCTCCTCGGAGCTGACTTCAGGCTGATAGGGGAGGTTCTCGAGCCAGGCCGTTCCGAAGTCTCCGCCGACCTTCAGCGGATCAGCGCAGAAGGCGGCGGTGCTGACCGTTACAAGGGCCAGAAATGACAAAATTATAACAGTTCTCATGATGAATCCCCACTTTTACCCTTTAATGCTGAGCATTGGTCTCCCTCATGATAAAAGCCTTTCGAGATAAGGCTTTTCGAGATCCGAAGGCTCTTCTGCCTATTCTTTATCCTTGATATGGAGATGATCACTCGATCTTTCTTGCCGCCACCTCGATCGCCCGGACCAGGCTGTCCTTCGGGATTATGGTGGCCACGGGGATCGAGAGGAGCTTCTCCACGGTGGGGCTTACTATGGGGGCGCAGACCAGGGCCGCAGCCCCGTCCCTCTCCGCCCGGACGGCGGCCACGATCGCCTCCTCGATGTTGGTGGCCGAGTACTCCCGGAGGACCAGGAGGCGGTCGCCGATCCTCATCCTCTTCTCCTTGATCTCGTCGAGGACCGGGCGAGCCGCGATGACGGCGATGAAGCCTCTATCGCCCCCCTCGATCTCCCTTATGGTCTTCACGATCTGCCGTAGGGTGGTTATGTTCGGCTCCCGGTGGCCGGACATGATCTTGTAGAGGGTGGACTGGGGTATGGCGGAGATCCTGCTGAACTCTCTCGCGCTCAGGTCCAGCTCCGAGAGGACCTCCTTCAGCGAGTCCCGGAGATTCTCATCGGAGATGAAGGCGGCTCTCATCAATCTCTCCGCGTATGTCATCTTATTGTAGAATATCTTTCGAATATTAGTACTTTTGGGATTATATATCGTTCTGGTCGGAAAATGCTATATACGGACCTTTCTCTCCCTCCGGTGGTGATGATATTTGAGGAGAGATTTTCTTATCGCAGCCCTCGCCGTCGGCCTGGCGGTGCTGGTCGCTCTCGGCTGTATCGGCACCGAGGAGGAGAAGATCACGACCTTGCGGATCGGCTATCAGCCCAGCACCCACCAGATCGCCGAGATGGTGGCGATGGAGGAGGGGTGGTGGCTCTCTGACCTCTCGCCCTTCGGGATAGAGGAGGTCAAGGACTTCGAGTTCCCCTCGGGCCCCCCTGAGATGCAGGCGATGCTTGGAGGAAACCTGGACATAGCCTACGTGGGCGCAGCCCCGCCGATCAGCGCCATCGCCCAGGGTCTTGAGGCCAAGATCGTGGCCGCGGTCCAGAAGAACGGATCTGACCTGGTCGTCAGCCCCGGCGTGGTGTACGAAGGGCCCGAGTCCCTGGTGGGGCTGAAGGTCGCCACCTTCCCTCCAGGATCGATCCAGGACACCGTCTTCAAGAAGTGGCTCCAGGATAACGGGGTCGACCCCGCGGAGATCGATATAAAGTCTATGGGCCCCGGTGACGCCACCACCGCCATCTCGGCCAGAAGGGTCGACGCCGTATTCCTGCCCCACCCATCGCCATCCATCATCGAGCTCGAGGGGAAGGGAAGATCGGTCGTCGCCTCCGGCGAGATGTGGCCCGACCACGCCTGCTGCTGCCTGGTGGTCAGCGACGAGCTCTTGAGAGAGGAGCCAGAGCTGGTGGAGCAGATAGTGAGGACCCACATCAGGGCCACAGAGTACATCAACGAGAACCCCGAGAGGGCGGCCGAGATATACTCTGCCAAGACCGGCCAGAACCTGACCATGGTCCAGCACTCCATCGAGAACTGGGACGGCGCCTGGATCAGCGATCCCCACGAGATCATTCCATCGGTAGTCGAGTACGCCAGGGTCGATTACGAGCTCGGATACACCGGAGACGAGCTTCTGACCGAGGAGGACCTCTTCGAGACGAGCTTCTACGACAGGGTTGTGAGCTGAAACGGGAACGGAAACGAGAGAAAGGACGTGGATACGAATGAGAATGGGGGCGGATTGGAGTTGACGTTCACCAAGAGAGCGAGAGATGAGCTGGCAGCGCACGGCGTCGAGACCCTCTCGGTGATGGGACTGGTCATCGTCTGGCAGATTCTGGCGATGGTCATCGACGACCCGTTGAAGCTTCCGAGCTTCCTCCAGGTGGCCGAGGCGCTGCTGCGCCAGTGGCCGACGATCCTCCGGGTGGACCTGCCGGTGAGCCTGATCCACTTCGCCTTGGGCATGGGGGCGGGGCTTCTGGTGGCCCTCCCCATAGGGATGTCCATGGGCTGGTCCAGGGTCGCGGACAGAGTCTTCGATCCCATAGTGGAGCTGATCAGACCGATCCCGCCCCTGGCCTGGATACCCTTCGCCATCATCTGGTTCGGCCTGACTCCCCAGGCCGCGGGGTTCATCGTCTTCGTGGGGGCCGTATTCCCGATCCTGATCAACTCCTACGTCGGCTTTCGGTCCGTTCCTCGGGTCTACGTGGAGTCGGCGATGGTCCTGGGATGCACGCGGAGCCTCGACCTGATCAGGTACGTCGCCTTCCCCTCGGCCCTCCCCTCCATCGCCGCGGGGATCAGGATCGCCATGGGGATCGCCTGGATGTGCATCGTCGCCGCCGAGATGTTCGGGGCGAGCACCAGGAGCGGTCTCGGCTACCGGCTCTGGGACTACTACTCCCTGCACATGATGGACCTGGTCTTCCTCTACATGATCGTCCTGGGCCTCTTGGGCCTTCTCATCGACCGGACCTTCAGGTATGTCGTCCAGGAGAAGCTCCTCCGCTGGCAGGAGGGGCTGAGACAGAGCTAAGGCGAGCTTGCGCCGTCTCTCGCCTTCTCTGCCTCCTCTCCTTCCTCTCCTTACTCTCTCGGACCCGAAATCTTCATTTTTCCGATCTTTCTTCGCGCATCGGTCGCCAGGATAATTAAGCCAGAGCTCGTTTCTATCGACGGAAGTGAGATCTATGCTGATATCTACGACCCCAAACGTAGAAGGGAGACGGATCGTGAAGTACTTCGGGATCGTGAGCGGTGAGGCGATACTGGGCGCAAACCTGTTCAAGGACCTCTTCGCCGGGATAAGAGACATCGTCGGCGGAAGGTCCGGAGCCTACGAGAAAGAGCTGCGCCGCGCCAAGGAGATCGCCCTCCAGGATATGGAGGAGGAGGCGAAGAGGCTCGGGGCCAACGCCGTCCTCAGCGTCGACCTGGACTACGAGACCCTGGGCCAGAACGGCGGGATGCTGATGGTCTCCGCCAGCGGGACCGCGGTCCTGATGGAGTGAGGGAGGGTTTCAGGGGAGCTCCAGGGTCCCCGCGATCCGAAGCTTGCTCCCCTCCAGCTGGTGGATGACGGCCCGATCGCCGGGCCGGTAGACCAGGGGCTTCTCCAGCTCCAGGCCGAGGAGGGGGCGTCTCCAGTCCTCTCCCGCCTGGACCGAGGCGACCCTCGCCGGGACGAACTGCATCCAGTGGCCCAGGTGAAGAACCATCCCCTCCTTGAGGGGCGCGGGCCAGTAGGGGATCAGCTCCGCCCGAGCCGATAGGCTCGATTCCGACTTTAGGGAGTCGTCGCTCGCCAGGACGTCGCCTCTGTCCAGCTCCTCGGCGTCGATGTTCTTGAGGGCGATCCCCGCCCTGTCCCCCGACCGGGCCCAGTCGAAGTCGTCGTCGTGCTTCTGGATCGATCTGACCATGGCGGTCCTCTCGCCCGGAAGGACCCTCAGGGTCTCGTGCTTTCTTACTACGCCTCTGGTCATGGTCCCGAGGATGACGGTCCCTATCCCCCGGACGTTGAAGAAGTGGTCGACTGGGATCGCGCCCCCCTTCTCTTCGGGGGCGGGCGGCTCCTCCGCCAGCCGGTCGGCCTCGGAGAGGAGCCTCTCCCGGAGGGCGATGGGGTCGTCGTCGATCTGCTCGTACCCTTCTAGGACCGTCCCTTTGGCGATGGGCACGATCCGGCCCGGATCGATGTAGTTACGGAGGATGATGTACCCCTCATCTATCCCCAGGGCCTGGAGCATGATCACAGACTCGCCGAAGGCCGCGTCGATCGCGTCGACGACCAGGATCGCCTTCCGAGCGAGGGATGCCGCGAAGAAGAGGGGTGCGAGCCTCTCCGGGTACCGTGTGGGCTCGATGATGGTGACGGTGCTCTCGCCCCGTTTCAGGTTGTAGAAGGTGATGTCGGTGGAGGTGCCCTTCTTTCCCACCTCTTTTGCGTAGCCGGGGGGGCCGAAGACCGCCACGTTCAGATTTGCCATAGATGGGCGAAGACGGCATCTCGGATAATAGGCTTTGCGGTGGCAGGCAGGGTTTTCTGATGCCTCCCTCGACATCCCTTTATCTTCGATGGATCTACACCAGCCCAGGGGGATCTCAAGAGGGTGTGCG